>JAYSST010000072.1:0-4948 GCA_043720435.1 Bdellovibrionales bacterium | reverse complement strand
TGTGTCGGATTCACTTTACCCGGCATGATCGAAGAACCCGGCTCGTTCGCAGGCAAGTTCAATTCGCCGATACCAGAACGCGGGCCCGAACCCATGAGACGAATGTCGTTGGCGATTTTCATAAGCGCGCAGGCTGCGGTTTTTAGACTTCCCGACAACTGTACCAAGGGATCATGCGAAGCAAGTGCAGCGAATTTATTTGGCGCCGAAACGAACGGCAATGCCGTTTCTTTTGCGATTCGTGCCGCTGCTCTCACTGCAAATTCTGGATGGGTATTGAGACCCGTGCCGACGGCTGTGCCACCAAGCGCAAGTTCATAAATATGCGGCAGATCATTTTGAAAACGGATCAGGCATTGATCGAGTTGCGCAACATAGCCAGAAAACTCCTGCCCAAGTGTCAAAGGAGTCGCATCCATCAAGTGTGTTCGCCCGATTTTGACGATCGCTTTATATTCGTGCGCCTTTTTGTTGAGCCCTTCACGCAAAACGCGAACGGCCGGGAGTAGGCGATGATTTACTTGTTCCGCGACAGCGATATGCATCGCGGTCGGAAATGTGTCGTTCGATGACTGCGCTTTATTGACGTCGTCGTTCGGATGAACACCCTTCGCACCTAAAACACCGCCCATAATTTGTACGGCACGGTTTGCGATAACTTCGTTTGTATTCATGTTCGTCTGCGTGCCGGATCCGGTCTGCCAAACCACGAGAGGAAATTCGAGATCCAGTTTACCGGAAATAACTTCGTCCGAAGCCGAAACAATCGCCGTCGCTTTGTCTTTTGGAAGAAGACCGAGTTCTTGATTGACGATAGCCGCAGCTTTTTTCAAAATTCCTAGAGCTCGAATCATTTCACGCGGGAAACGGTCTCCGCCAATTTTGAAATGTTCGAGAGAACGTTGTGTCTGCGCGCCCCAAAGCTGATTGGCCGGGACCTGGATCTCGCCCATCGAGTCTTTTTCGGTTCGATATCCTATCGTCGATTTCATGTGGCTCTCCTCGCAGACGTATAGGAGTTAACTATGCGGTTTTATGCGGTCTAAGTCAGGTCGTTTTCGCTGGCTCGCGGTAGATCTGCGAAACCCCGGCTTGATCGGTCGGAAAAACGATCATCTCTTGGATATTCACGTGCGCAGGTCGTGAAAGTGACCACGAAATGCACTCGGCAATGTCCTCAGGAGAAAGTGCTGTGAAGTTTGCATAGACCTTTTTAGCGAGCTCCTCGCTGCCAAAGCGCACCTTCGAGAAGTCTGTCTCGACCATACCGGGTTCGATGTTGGTCACTCTGACGCGAGAACCCTGAAGGTCCATGCGCAAACCTTCGGTTAACGCTCGAACAGCTGCCTTTGAGGCGCAATAAACGGCTCCTCCCGGATACGTCCACCTACCGGCAACCGAGCCGATATTGACGATGTGACCGCGGTTTTTTTTGATAATCGGAAGCGCCAGGCGCGTCACGTATAAAAGCCCCGTGACGTTGGTGTCTATCATCGTTTGCCAATCCTCGATGCTTGCAGTGTCGAGTGGCTCGAAACCTTTTGCGAGGCCAGCATTGTTGACGAGAACACTGAGGCGAGAAAGTGGTTCGAGAAGATCGCGACTTTTGAAAATTGCTTCGACGGACTCGAGGTTCGTAACATCAAGCCGGTGCGTGAAGACTTCGCGAGCGCCGAGTTCACGGCATTGCTTCGCGATCTCATTTAAACGATCCGCACGCCGGGCGGCTAGGACCAAACCCGCGCCACTCTGAGCCAATTTGAGCGCAGTGGCCTCGCCAATGCCACCGGACGCTCCTGTAATCAATGTCATGGAATTCGTTAAAGCCATGCCCCATTCATGGCCCACCCCGCCCAAAAAGAAAAGGTACCTGCTACCTTTTTGCAGAAAAATGCAAAAAGGTAGCAGGTACCTTTTCGAGAGGGGCCGTGATAACTATCGCGCTATGCGGTATTGGCTTTTGAAGTCTGAACCTGAGGTTTATTCCATCGACGACCTGAAACGTGACAAGTCCACGCTTTGGACCGGCGTTCGGAACTATCAAGCGCGGAATTCGATGATGGGTCCGGCTGGCATCGCCATGCTCATGGCGGAAGCGCTGAAGGCTAAGAAAAAGACGGCAGCGAACAACAGTCCGACGATGGAGCCAGGCGACTTGGTTTTGTTCTACCACTCAAATGCCGAACCTGCAGGTTGTGCTGGCATCGGTCGTATTGAACGCGTTGGAGTTCCCGACCCCGAGCAGTTTAAGACAAAATCCGAGTATCACGAACCGAAGGCTACGAAAGAAAAGCCGATGTGGTTTTGCGCTGAAGTCAGCTTTCGAGAGCGCTTTCAACACCTCGTTTCGCTCGACGAAATTCGCCTAGACAAATCTCTTCAGAAAATGGTTTTGCTGCAAAAAGGTAGTCGACTTTCTGTACAGCCCGTTGCCGCCAGTGACTTCGAGCACGTCGCTGGTCTCGGTCGCGCCGGTGCAGGTTCCGGAAAATGAATTCGCAGCCGAATCACCTCCCTCCCGACTTTCTGAATGGCTCGCCCAAAATAATTTTGGCGCCGATGGAAGGCGTCGTTGACCACGTGACTCGCGAAATGATCACTGGCATCGGCGGAATTGACCTTTGTGTGACAGAATTTATTCGGGTGCTCGACCAATCGATTCCCGATCATGTCTTTTATCGCGATGCGGTTGAACTTACTTTTAGCGCAGCGGAAAACGGCGCAAAACAATCACACACAAAATCGGGCGTTCCACTGATTGTGCAGCTGCTCGGTTCTGATCCTGCGCGCTTAGGAGAAAATGCAGCGCGCGCAGTCGAACTCGGCGCCGTCGGCGTCGATTTGAATTTCGGCTGCCCGGCGAAAACAGTGAACCGTCACGACGGCGGAGCCACTCTTTTAAAAGACCCCGCCCGCGTTGAAAAAGCAGTTCGCGGTGTTCGCGACGCTGTTCCATTAACTCACACCGTCTCTGCAAAAACCCGTCTCGGATTTTCAGATAAAATTTTGCACCGGGAAATCGCGCAAGCAGCTGAAGCCGGCGGAGCTTCGTGGCTCACTGTACATGCGCGAACGCGCGATGAAGGTTATAAACCGCCGGCACATTGGGAGTTTATCGCCCACATGCGTGAAGCCGTGAAGATCCCGGTCATTGCCAATGGCGACGTATGGACGCCAGAAGATTATAAACAAATGCTTGAAGTTTCTGGATGCACACACGCGATGCTCGGACGCGGACTTCTCGCACGCCCTAGTCTCGCTCTCGAGTGCAAAGGAATCGGCGAGAAAATGAGCTGGCAAGAAATGAAACCGCACGTTCTTCACTTTGTCCGCGCGAGCCAAGCGGCACGCGGGCCGCGATTTGCGTCAAGCCGCATTAAACAGTGGCTGAAAAGCCTTTCGCTCACATATATCGAAGCACAAGAACTTTTCGACCGGGTTAAAAGAATTGAGACTCTATCGAGCGAGCTATTTGAATCGCAGAGCATCTGTTAGAATGAATGGAGGAGTACCTATGAGCGACACCCCAAAAGTCACCGTTTACTCGAAAGACTATTGCCCGTACTGCGACCGCGCCAAAGCGCTGCTTAAGAGCAAAGGCGTAGCGTTTGAAGCGATCGAACTTGAGGACCCACGGGAATTCGCCAAACTCCGCGAGAAAACCGGAATGATGACGGTCCCGCAAATTTTCATCGGCGAAAAACTGATCGGCGGATTCTCGGAAATGGCCGATCTCGATCGAAATGGCGAACTCGATAAGATGTTAGGGCTTTAGCGGATGGCTTCGAAACCGTTTTCGAACACAAAACTCGTTTGGTCGGATGATCCGAAAGATAAGCCGCGCCTTGATGCAGACAACGGAAAAGCAAAGCCGGTGGAAGCCACAAACGACTTCGTGAAAAGTTTCAATTGGGTGGCGGTGTTTCGAATTGAAAAAGGCGGTCGCGGCGGAAAAACCGTCACGGTGATTGACCAACTACCGAAACAAGAAATTTTTCTTCGCGATCTTTGTAAAGAATTGAAAGCGAAGTGCGGAGTCGGCGGGACTTATTCCCTAGAAGGCAAAGAAGGCCTGATTGAAATCCAGGGCGATAAGCGAGATCAGATCAAAGCGATCTTCGAGAAAAAAGGATTCAAGTATAAAGGAATGTGAGCCGTGACCACGGCGTCGCGGTTGAGCGAGCTGGAAATAAAAAAGCGACGGAGTTTCCGTCGCTTTTTTACTTTGTACGCATGTAATCAAGGGGCAGAAACTATGTCTGCGGTTTAATGACATTGTTTAGCTAGGGGCAGTAAACAGGACCGTTCTGGTTGTACATCACCATGCCGTGGCAGTTATAACCGTTGCAGATTCCCCAGCCCATACCGGGCTGATAGAACCAACCGCGACAAGTTAAATCTCCGCCAACTGCGCCGCCGATGTGGAAACTGAGGTTGCCGCCGATTTGGAAACCGATATTGCCACCCATGCCCGGCGTGTATCCTGGCGGATACTGACCTGGAAATCCTGGTGGATATTGGCCCGAGAACCCTGGTTGAAATCCGATTTGCTGTGGGCAAGGTGCCGGACCGACAACGATATTCGTTCCGGTTTGCAGACACTGAGTGCCGTTTGAATAGTAGCCGGTGTTCGATGCTGGACACAGCGTCTGCGCGACGACTGTTGTTGTTCCTGTCTGCACGCACGAACCGTTTTGCATAACGTAAGTCACTGCCGGTACTGGCACTACGGCGACTCCTGGTTCATCCTTCTTTCCACACGCAACAAGAGTCACGAGCGATAACATCGCGATAAATAAATATGAGCTTTTCGCCATTTGCTTCTTCACGTTTCCGCCGTTGTTTTACGTTTGAAATATTCTTCGGTGGAATACCAAAGCAACGGCTAAGCCAAATGTCTCAGTTTGAGAACGCGCTGTAAGCAGTTGATTCTGCGTGCTAATTTAAA
>JAYSST010000071.1:0-2042 GCA_043720435.1 Bdellovibrionales bacterium | reverse complement strand
TGTAGATCTCGCCGTTGTAAGTAACCACCAGCTTCTCGTCACACGACGTCGCGAGCTCCATCGGCTGATGACCGGCATTCGAAAGATCAAGAATCGCGAGTCGATTGTGTCCTAGAAAAAATCCCGGTCCTTCAAACACGCCTTCGCCGTCAGGACCACGGTGCTTTTGAGCGAGGACCATCCGGTCGATTTGGGATCGATCACTGACTGCGTTTTTGCGTTGAATGATTCCCGAGATGCCACACATTAGTGATGCACTATGCCTTCGAAAGGCGGAGTGTGGCACCGTCAAGACGGTAGACGTCGCCGGTACGTGGGCAAGTGAAGTTGCGATTTTTGCCAGGCTCGGCGACAAGTGGCAAATCGACGCGTTCGCCGAAGCGGCTCATCCAGCCAATCTGCTTTGCTGGGACACCAGCCATTAACGCAAACGGCGGAACTTTCTTCGTTACGACAGCGCCCGCAGCGATGAAGCAATATTCACCGAGTTCTGCGCCGCAAACGATAGTTGCGTTGGCTCCGATCGTAGAACCCCGTCGTACATGCGTATCCAGATATTCATCCTTACGAACGAATTCGGATCGCGGATTAATGACGTTCGTGAAGACCATCGATGGTCCACAAAACACGTCATCTTCGATGAAGACGTTGTCGTAGATCGAAACGTTATTTTGAATTTTCACATTGTTGCCGAGGCGAACGCGGTTACCAACGAACACGTTTTGGCCGAAGACGCAGCCCTCACCGATTTGGGCACCGCCACAAATGTGCACCCAGTGCCACACTTTCGAACCCTTACCGATCTTTGCTCCGGGGTCGACGATGGCTGTCTCGTGTTTGAAGTAGGCGTTCAACGTCTCGGTCATGGGTTCTGCCCACGAAGTTTTTCGACAATTTCAATCGCGGTTCGCGCGTGCTCGAGGCCATAGCCCTTCCCAGACAGGACATCTTTGTAGACGCGATTGTGAAGCTCGGTAAAGCCTTCGGAAAATTCAAATTCTGAACCGTCAATTTTGAGCGAACGATACGTGGTTTTTCCGGATGCTTTGGCCTGCGCCGGCAACTGCTCTCGATCGATCGACAGCAGCCATTTTACATTCGCTCGCTCGAGCTTGAGAGTTCCGGCTTCGGTCGTCGACGATTTCATCGTCAAAGTTGCTTCTTTGGCTGTCCCAAAAATCCAGGTCAACATGTCGAAAAAGTGAACGCCGATGTTTGTCGACAGCCCGCCCGACTTCTTCACTTCGCCTTTCCACGACTCGTGGTACCAGTTTCCGCGGCTTGTAAAATATTGCAGGTCAATTTCGTGCATGGACTTTCCGCTCGCTTCGACCTTCTTTTTAAGATCGATGATCGCGTCATGTACTCGCAGTTGCAGAACTGTATAAAGCCTTCGGTCGAAGCGTTTCTCGGCTGCTGCGAGCTCGTCGAGCTCAGTTACCGTCAGAACTAATGGTTTTTCGCAAATTGCGTTCGCTCCTAGGCGAAACGCGGCTTTGATGTGTGAAGCGTGCAGATAATTGGGCGAACAAATCGAAACGAAATCGACTTTTTCCACACCTGAAGCGTTTCGTTTTTCGAGAAAAAATTCGAAACGTTCGAAATCGGTAAAAAACTTTGCATCGGGAAAGTAACGATCAAGAATGCCGACGGAATCGTTTGGATCGACCGCAGCGATCAGATTGTGGCCGAGAGATTTGATCGCTTCCATGTGTCGGGGCGCGATGTAACCGCCGGCCCCGATCAGTGCAAAGTTCATCTGCTAAGCCTTGATCACGTTCGGGTTATGTCCACGGTATTTTCCACGCGTATCGATCATCAACTTCGAGTTTTTCAGAATCATCGGGTAGTCGAACGCCTTGTGTGCCGTCGAAAGAACGACAGCGTCGAAGCTTGCAACTACGTCTGGAGTCAGCTCGGTATGTTTTTGCTCGAAACGGAAGTTGTGTTCACGCATGTGCGGAATTTCTGGAACATGCGGGTCCGAGTACTCAACCGTTGCTCCGTGACGCTGCAATTTATCCATCAGCACCAGTGACGGA
>JAYSST010000070.1:0-4979 GCA_043720435.1 Bdellovibrionales bacterium | reverse complement strand
CAAGCAAATTGCCGACGCCAGAGACCCTCGATTTATTGACCGCCGTTAAAGTTCGACTGATGCGTGGTTCGATCGATAATGACGCCGTCGGCGCACTCAGAGAAGTTCGAAAATTTGCGATGCTGCTCCTTACAACCGAAAATTTTCAGTTAGTGATGACCGGACTCACGGTGCTCGACCTCGAACGCCGTGCGTACCGCGAGTATGTCGACCGCGATTGGCTCGACCCCGCGGCCTGGCAGCCGATCGATCGCAATACCTCCATGCGTGCGGCGCGCGCCTATACCGCGACGGCAGGATATCTGAGGGCGATGACCCGCGACGATATCTTTGACAAAGTTTTCGCAACTGGAAAAATTCCACCGGGCTTTTGTGCGGCGATGAACGAGCAATTGCCGATGGAGTATGCCTACCGATTTCAACTCACCGGCTGGTGGCCACTCGAACGAGGATTTAGATCGGGCTTCAAGCAGCTCGATCGAACTTTTAATATCGCGAAGAAACATTGCCGCTTGGCGCTGCTGACCAAACTTGAAGAAGAAGATTCTTTTGGCGACATCGAGCCGCAAGGCCCGTGGCCCCTCATTCACCTACCGTATTTTCGAGGACTCTTCGCGATTCGCGACTGGGCGTCGTGGCCGACGCATCTTGAAGGGTACCAACGGCAGTAGCACGGCTCTTTTAATTACGGCGTTTTAATTCATAAGATTTGCGTAGGACCCAACCATCAACCGGTTCAGCGAGAGTATTTCGCTCGTAACCAGCCTGTTCTCAAAAGCCACGATTGCGGCTTCGTGAGAAAATCAGGCAAGCCTTTTTGCGTCCACGGTTTCTCGGCTTCGAAGTACGCGCGGGCATCGCGGGTTTGTGCGCTGGCTCCGAACAGTTCGACTGGTTTCCCGAACGAATGAAGAGAACAAAAAGGATCTTGCAGCAGAACAGAAAGTTTTGGGACATGCCCACGAGAATGCTTCGCCGTATTTTGCAAAACGTAAGCAAGCGCCCGGCGAACCTCGGTAGGAGTTTTTAAAACATGCGCGTGATAGCGTCCACGAAAAACCGGCGCGGATGTTTTTTGGTCGATCAAATTTTTTATCGCTTTCGCCAGCCGAATTTTCAAGCTCTGCATCCCTTTTGAAAGGGACTCATTTCCATCGGCCTCAGCTAGAAAATGAATGTGATCCCTTTGCACCGAAAATTCCGAGACACGCAACCCAAACTTTCTCGCACCGCAAACCGCATCCGCGAATTTCGCCAAATAATTGCGATGACGGAGTGAGGGCAGCCCTTCACGAAACTTGAGAGTCACGTGCACAGGCGTGCGTGTAGTCACAAGCTCGCGCTTCACGTGATTTGGCTCGCTTAATAAAATTTTCTTGCGCCCTGCCCCTGATCTCGCACCGCCATGGCGCTCTATCTTGAATCCGAGTTGCTTGCGACGCGATAAAGCCATTCGCACTTTGTAACCGCAATGCATGTGAATCTCAACCAATATCTGCCAAATCAAGTTAGAACCGCGAGTGATCGCCGCTTTTCGCCGCTGGCCACGAGGAAAGGCCGCGCTCACAAGTTGGCGACTCAAAGGATGTGTAGCGGCACTAAATTTTAGAGGAGCCCGAGAAACCGCGATCCAGGGGCCGTGCCCTCGCGGCTCCGTTTCAGAAGCCCCGCACCCGTGCCTGCCCAGCCAACGAAGTTGTGGATTTAGGTGCGCTCGAAGGCGGCCGAACCTACTTAGATCGCCAATTAGGAGAAACTTCGCGGCGGTAGGCGTCAAAAAGAAAGCCACCGTAGGGAGCGAGCATTTCTTCGGCTAGCGAAATCACTGGTGCAGGCAAAGCGAACTGAAAAAGCTGGTCAAACGCTTCTGAAAAACGTCGCGCCATCACTGGGTCCTGCGTTTTCATTCGCTTGAGCAAGCCCTTGCCGGCACTTGTCCATCCACCGCGCGAGCGGCAATAGAAATCCGCTAGTTCGTGATAAACGCGCGCGGCGGCGGCGTTGAGCTCGTGTCGGCTACGTGGATCGCGTAAATCGTCGACGAGTTCCGAAATGTTGTAGCGACGATCTTCGATGTCTTCTTGCGTAAGCGCAGGCGGACCTTGCTTGAGCACATCGAGCGCGAGGAGCTTTGCCTCGGCGGTTGCCGTGCAAGGCGCCGGCACCTCCATGCCCTCTTTCACCATTTCACATAGCGTCGAACTGCCCTGCGGTTGATCGATCCGGTAAATGAAGTAGCGGAGCGTTTCGAGATCGTGAATAAATGCTTCGACCGGCCAGCCCATGTGCGTGAAAGACTCGCGGTAAGCGGCTCGCACTCTCGGAAAAATGACGACCAGATCGAGGTCCGAATAAGTTGAGGCTTCTCCACGAACGACGCTGCCTGCGACGAGCACGGCGTCAGCACCTTGATAACGGCTTTCGAAAAGATCCTTCGCCGCTGCGACTGGCGAGTGAATCGAGGCAGAGCGAGTTTGGGCAGACGGGGGCGGTTGGCTCATTGGACGGTTTTCTTAGGTGAAAAATGGGCGCTACGCCATTGTTTTTTTACGGGCGATCGTTCTTGAGATCTGACGCTCTATTAAGCGTTGCGCCGAAGGCTTTCGGGGGGTATCAAATGTGGCGTTTCTTTTGCTGGTGTGTGCAGACGTGCACACACAGTATGCCGGTGGTCCCGGCGTACAGACCAATATCCAAAGAGGTACACTTTATGACACCGAATCCGTCACAGAGCCCAGCAGGCAAATCCACAACAGCCGGTGGCGTTCGTCATTTCATCGATCACAACTACCGCCACTTTAATGCGGCTGCGCTGAAGGATGCTGCTCAGGCGTACGAAAAACACATCGATGCAGGTGGCAAAATGCTCGTGACATTGGCGGGCGCAATGTCGACGGCCGAACTCGGTATTTCGCTGGCCGAGATGATCCGACAGGATAAGGTGCATGCGATTTGTTGCACGGGCGCGAACCTCGAAGAAGATGTGTTCAATCTCGTTGCGCACGATCACTACGTCCGAATCCCGAACTATCGCGATCTGACACCAGAGGATGAGCAAAAGCTCTTGGACCGTCATTTGAATCGTGTCACCGACACCTGCATTCCGGAAGAAGAGGCCATTCGTCGTTTGGAAAAGTCCGTTCTGAAATATTGGGAAGCAGCCGACAAAGCGGGCGAGCGATTTTTCCCGCACCAGTTTATGTACAAAATTTTACTCAGCGGCGAGCTGAAGGAATATTACCAGATTGATCCGAAAGATTCGTGGTTAATGGCTGCGGCTGAAAAGAATTTGCCGATGATCGTACCTGGTTGGGAAGACGCGACGTTAGGAAATATCTTCGCTTCTTACGTCATCGAAGGCGGAATCAAAAACGTTCATACCGTTCGAACTGGCATTGAGTACATGACCGAGCTCGCGGCTTGGTACACTGAGGTGGCGCCGAAAACTTCGATCGGATTCTTCCAAATTGGTGGCGGTATCGCGGGCGACTTCCCAATCTGCGTTGTACCGATGTTGCACCAGGATTTGAAGCGCGATCACGTGCCACTCTGGGGCTACTTCTGCCAGATCTCGGATTCGACGACGTCGTACGGTTCTTACTCGGGAGCAATTCCGAACGAGAAAATCACCTGGGGCAAACTTGGCATCGAGACTCCACGCTATGTGATTGAAAGCGACGCGACGATCGTCGCACCGCTGATCTTCGCTTACGTTCTAAATCACTAGTTCGTGCAGGCGACGTAAACCGGAGGGGTGAGCGACTCAGCGTCGAATTCGTTCGACGCTGCTGCGAGCGCACACCTACCGAGGCAGCGGCACTTCGCAAGTACTCCCGGACTGTCGACTTTTTCTCCAGTCAGCTTCGCAATCGCTTTTTGCGTTCGCACGCTGACAGTCTCTTTGACTCCCTTAGCTAGCGCCCACGCAGCTTTCATGACTTCGCGTGCGCCGCGAAGTGCGTCGACTCCCCAACCAGATTTTTGCTGCAAGATCGTAGCAGATACTTCGACATTAGGTTCTTTTGCCATTTCGAGAGCTAGCAATCCAGCTTCACGATTTCGAACGGCATCTGTTCCCGTCGTACCAACGGCATCAGATTTAACAATCTTGCCGATCTTCTCGAGATTCGCCGCGTACGCCACACGCTCGGGTTCCGTCATCGTTTGTGTTGCAGAAGCATAGGCCTTTGCGACTTCAATGTTCGGAGCTTTCTCTGTGCCAAGAAAAGGTACCAGAGCATCGAAAGCGCGGTCGTCCGCCACTGCCGGCTTGCGACCCAATATCGCTGTCGCGCCTTGGTCACCATATTTATCAATTTTGGCGTCCGAAACCACGCTACCAGCTTTTGATTTGACCTGTTCAGCAGTTAGCGTTGCAGCGGCTTTCGTCGCGTCTGCGGCCGCCTTTGTCACTTCTGCGGCCGTCGTGCCGGGCACTTGAACTGCACCTTTTGCGATTGCATTCGCGCTAAAGCGACTCAACACTTTTGCGCCGGCAGCGGCACCTGCACCCAACATCGCGCCAGAACCAAGAAAGTTAAGAGGTGATGCTATGAGTCCGAGCTGCGCACTTCCACGCGCCTCAGCTGCGTCCTCCTGAGTCACCAAGCCAACACGCGCACCAAGATCGGCTCTGTTTGCGACGATAACATCGTACCCCGTGATTGCGAAACCGCCGATCAGACCAACCGAGATTGCGATGTTTGTAGAAACCGCGGCTGCGGTTGCCGACATTCCCATGGCGAAAGCAGCACCGACTGGAGGCGCTAACGCAAATAACAGAGTCCCGCCGATGAGACCGGCTGCTGCAATACCAGCGTTTTCGCCTTGGACGGTTTTCAACTGGTTAAACGCGCTTGTTGCGGCGGCACAGCTACTCGTGCCGGTGCCCTTGTCCATTTCTTCGACCAGCATCTTATTGATCAACGCGCTGTAGGCTGCGTACTGAAGAAGAGAACTGTCGACCTTTGCCGCGCTTA
>JAYSST010000069.1:0-2056 GCA_043720435.1 Bdellovibrionales bacterium | reverse complement strand
GATTTCTCGCCACCCGAGAGAACGCGTACTTTTTTGTGCACGCTTTCCCCACTGAAAAGCAGGGAACCTGCAATACCTAAAATTTCTTGTTGTTTGATATCCTTGTGCGCGACTCGTTGCAGACTATCGAAGACCGTATCGTTTGGATCGAGGTCTTCGGCGACGTGTTGCGCATAATATGAGAGTGAAACTTGATATCCAAGTTTGCGTTCGCCTTTGAGTACGGGAATTCGACCTGCGAGCGATTTTAGTAATGTCGACTTACCAGCGCCGTTGAATCCGACGACACCTAGGTGAGTTCCGGTTTCAATTCGAAGTGAGAGATTAGAAATTACGGTTTTCGTCTCGTAACCGAGATCAGTCTCGATCATGGTCAACGCTTCTTTACCAGTATGACTCGGCGGCGGAATTTTGATTCGCGCGCGGACGGGAAGATCTTTGATATCAATCTTTTCCATTTTGTCGAGCTGCTTCATCCGGCTTTGAGCTTGCCGTGCTTTGGTGGCTTTTGCTCCAAACCGATCGACGAAGTCTTGAATGCTTTTTCGTTTCGCTTCTTGGTTTGCTGCCTGCGCTTCGAGAATCGTGCGCATTTGGGCTTTTTGTTCGAAGTAGTCGTCGATATGACCGGGAAATTTTGTGATGTCACCCGATTCAACTTCGAGAGTGTGATCCGTCGTGCGTTTCAAAAATTCGCGGTCGTGGGAAATCAACAGGAAAGCGCCTTTATAGCTCTGCAGAAAAGTTTCGAGCGCCATAATGCTTTCGAGATCCAAAAAGTTGGTCGGCTCGTCGAGTAACATTAAATTCGGCTCTTTGCCGATCAGCGAAAGCAATTTCATTCGCATGCGGTAGCCGCCGCTCAACTCGTGAAACGGAACGGCGAAATGCTTTTCTAAAAGGCCAAGATCAAGACCAAGCTGCTTCAACTCCCAGACGGGAGTGATGCTTGTTTCTGTCAGATGTTCTTCGGCAGATTTATCGAGGGGTTCTTTGGACTCCTGCTCGAGATATCCAACCTTCAATGTTTTCGAAGTGATTAATTCACCCGCATCGAGCGTCTCTTGCCCGACGAGGATTTTGAAAAGTGTCGTCTTGCCCGCGCCGTTCGGACCAATAACGCCGACATGTTCGCCTTCGTTGACAGCGAAACGTGCGTTATCGAAAAGCACTTTCATGCCGTACTGTTTATAACCTTGATTGAGCTGCAAGAGATTCATTTCAGGGGATCATGCCTCGGTAGAAGCCGAGAATCAAAAAGTAATGGAATGCGAAGCCCATCATAACGGCGACATGCCAGATTTCATGATACCCAAACCAACCGGGAAACGGGTTCGGGCGCTTTAGTGCATAAATCACAGCACCGAAGGTGTAGCTGAGCCCTCCCGCGACGAGCAAGAGACCGCTTTCGGCACTTGTGTTCTTGAATGTTTCGGGAGCTTTCACGATCAGAGTCCAACCCATCAAAACGTAAATTGCGGTCGAAACGTAGCGATGTTGCAGCCATTTTGGCAGACGTGGATGAAAGTAAGTGTACGCGATACCGGCAATGGCAATCGACCAAATCGCGATGATCAAGTACATATCCCACGGTGGGGCAATAACGTTGAAGATGAACGGCGTGTAAGTTCCGGCGATAAAGAGATAAATTGCGAAATGATCGAGGTCGTGAAGCCAGTTTTCAAATCGTTTCGAAATTACGTACCCGTCCGACATGAAATGGTAAAACGTGCTCGCGCCGAAAACGCAAAGGCTGGTCAGGCCGAAAACCAAGCAAGCCCAGAAGTGACGGGTGTCCTGGTGATGAACGGCCGCACGGGTCAATACGATCAATCCAATGACTCCAAAGATAAAACCGAGCAGATGGAGTTGCGCCGAGATGGTTCGTTTGAAGAACGTTTTCAACGAATGATCTTCGTGTCGCTGGATATGTTGTTTCATATGTCTTTCCAAGGGCGCCATAGGTTGAAGACTATACTAGAATCTCATTTTCTATGCTGACGATTGCGCATTTAGTTGTCTACAATTGTGCGAGAACGAATGAGCCTGGGGGAAT
>JAYSST010000068.1:0-2057 GCA_043720435.1 Bdellovibrionales bacterium | reverse complement strand
GAAAACGACCGTTACCGAAACGGATCAACGACCTTTCAATCGCTTCCGACGACTTCGGAAAACTGAGTGCAACGGGAATCGACATCTTGTTGGATGCGATCGTCGCAGCGATACCGCTAGCAGAAATCGCGGAAATAAAAAAGACCGCCGCTAACGGGAAAAGTTTTTCCGTTAGCTTCGCGATTGTGTTTACTTCCGGTAGATTTGTTTTCCGTCTTAAGTTCATCTTCGTTCGCTCCGAACATAACCAATCGGTTCAAATGTTCTAAGGAGTAATGCGAATGTTCAAATACCCTCGAAGCTTCACAATCGCGGTCCAGTCTGTGCGATCGCTAAAAATGAGGCTACAACCGTGTGGGAATCTGGACACTTCATCGAAACGCGTTTTTGCATTTTCGTTTGCTTCTCTGTTCGTTGTCGCACTTCTTACTGGACTCGCCTTGTGGCAAGTCACATCACTCAAAACTACCTACTCGTTGACCGAGTTTCTTGCATCAGGCGATTCCTCACTTAAAGAAGACGCAAGCTTACGCAAAAGATTTAAACTGACAGATTCGCCTTGGATGTTTGTTGTCGCAGAACGAAACACCGGCTGGATAAGCGCTGAGGCCATTCAAGATCTTGCGAATGCTGCTTCAGTACTCGGTGAAACAAAAGGTGTGAAAAGCGTCGCATCATTGGGCACCTTGGAAACTGTCGTTCGCGACCAAGGAGAAGTTCGCCTCGGTCGACTCACCGACGTCCTCAAAACTCGCGACTGGAAAAAACTCGCATCTGACAATGGAGTCGTCGCACCGGTTATGATTTCAAAAGATGGCAAATGGGCTGCGATGCTCGTCGAAATTGATACCTCAAGCTCGATGGGTCTACTCGAAACTAAGGCCGCCGTAGAAAATAAACTTAAAAGCGGATTTTCTGCATCGCAAGTGATGGTCGGCGGCGTGGCGGTTGTCCAAGCCGAATTGACTCAAGTCCTCTCGAAAGAGATTGTGGTGCTCGGTGGACTCGGTGCCGTTGCGGCAGTTCTTGCCTTGATTCTTTTGTTCTCGGGTTTCACCGCGATTATCATTGCCGGTGTCACATGCGTTTCTTCGAACGCCATTATCCTCGGCACGATGGCGTTCACCGGACAAAGTCTTGGCGTGTTGTCTCTAAGTCTCCCAATTCTAGTCGCAGTTCAGACGCTATCACTGACGGTTCACGTGTTGTTCGCTTATATTGAAAGTCGTCAGACTCAAAATCGCCGACGCGCGCTCGCGACTTCCTTCCGTCGGCTTCTGTTGCCGAATTTTTTGGTGTCACTGGCAACAGGCGTGGGTTTTTTGACCCTGGCTTCGTCAAATGTCGTAGCCATGCGCGAGTTCGGCCTGACCGTCGCACTTGCCTCACTTGGTTTGTGGCTCGTCACAACGATGACGATCTATCCTCTGCTTCTCATTTCTCCAGAGCCTCGTTTGCGAAGTTTTGTCGGTGGTCGCGCGCGATGGAGCCTGTGGATTATGAAGCACCGTCTTGTTGTTCTGTCCATCTTCGGAGTCGCGGTGTTGTGCTCGTTCGCGACTGGCATGCGGGTGAATTATTCACATCGACTCTTCGACGATCTAGGCACCGATGGAAAGTCGACACTCGCCGCAAACGTTGTCGATCAAAACCTTGGAGGCTTGGTGCCTGTCGAAATCGAACTCGCCCTACCCCGAAACTCTTGGCTCGAGCCGATGAATCGATCGCGACTTGAAGCCGTAGCAGCACTGATCCGAAAAATTCCCGTTGTCGGGTCTGTCGTGACGCCATTGGATTTGTTTGCGTTCGCCGGCGCAGCTTCAGCCGACTCGTCGTCGATTGCTGAAGTTGCGACTTTGTTTGAGTTGGCTGCGAAAAATCCGATGAAGAACTTTCTTCGCGACGAAGGACGGAGCGCTCGACTGAGTATTCGCCTGCGCGATGCGCCGAGCGATCAGGTCGAAGCAGGACTCATGGAAATTTCGCGATCGATCGCGAGTCTTACGCCGGACTCAGAAACCAAACGTGGTGGATGGGGATCATACATCCACCGAATG
>JAYSST010000067.1:0-2059 GCA_043720435.1 Bdellovibrionales bacterium | reverse complement strand
CGGTTGAATATGACCTGAGCGTGTTCAAATGGAACTCGCAGGCGCCATAGTGGTGCACGTACACGGTCCGACCAAACGCGAAGGCGCCAAGCGATGTTCCCGCTGTAGAAGCTGCCAAGTCGGTTTTTCTGGCGCCAGGCGAAAAATCTCCAATTGCGGACTGCGAGAAGTGGGATCTTGTCCCGATGCGCTGAAAGTTGAGAGGGAACTTTGTGGATGCCCATTGCTTTGAGCAATCGGACCAACATGCCGCCGATCGGAAGCTGTTCCTTCATCAAACCACGAAAGTGGAAAAATATTTCTGGATCGAGCAATCCAAGATAAAAGATCTGTGCTGTTTTCGCGAGAAGGTTCTGGCGAAGATAATCGGAATTGCGAAACTCGGAACGTTCGTTCTTATGGAACAAATGATACGTCACCATCTCGTTGAGATGAAAACGAGCCCCGACGCGAGCGAGTCTATAGCCAAGTTCGACATCCTCGAATCCGTAGAAAACAAAACCACGACGAATCCACCCGACACGTTTGAACAACCGTGCCGAAATCGACAAACCATAGGTACAGGTATATTTCCAGAAGAACGGCGCCTTGCCCCAGTCCTCGAGCGAATAGAATTTTTCCCAGTATCCGTCCTCCGTTGAGAAGGTGTCCTTTACGGGATCAATATTTTCGTACCGAATCAAATGGTCGCTCTTAGCATTAACTAGATTGAGGCGTTTGCACTGAACGACATCGAACGATCGATGTTTCTCGACAAGGTCCGAAATAAAATCGGCTGGGGTCAAAATATCTGAGTCGAGAAAACAAAGAATTTTACCGCGCGAATTTTTAACACCGAGATTGCGAGAAATTCCTGCGCGATAATTTGCATCCCCCATTTTTCGCACGCTCGGTCGTGGCGAGTAGATGTATTTGAGATTGATTTTTCCATCAAGCGTGACTGCGAGTTCTCGGATTGCAGCTTCGGTTTGATCGGTAGAACCGTCATCAACAACGACAATCTCGAAAGCACTTCGAGGGAAGTCTTGGTGCGAAAGATGTTTCACTGTGTTCACGAGATAATCGCGATTGTTGTAACTCGGGATGATGACTGAAACTTCGATGGGCAGACGATTCTTGTGGTCGGCCCCGTCGCCCGAGCGAAGTTCGAGCACAGGCGACAGTAGCGGCTCGAGGTCAAGCGTTGGATCAACCCGCGGATCAAACATTTCAACGCCGAGTGGAGGCCGTACGCGAATATGCGGAAGCCGTTTTCTCATGTCCACGACGAGTTTGTTGATCTTCAAGCAACTCAGATGTCCGTCGCCGTAAGCAATGTGAAACGGGAAGTGGAAAAACAAGCGTTCGTAAATATACGGTGAAAGTGATTCCAACAACCGCGTTACATCGTCTTTCGCACGTGCCGAATACGTGAAATAAGTTTGCTGCGGCCACGGATCAAATTGCTTGAGAAGTGCTTGAGACGGCACAGAGTTCGCGCCGAATACGATATTGATAGCGTCGCCAGCTTCGAGACGCTTGATTAATTCTGTTTCAAGAAAACCGGATGTTTCATGAGCAAGTGCATCGGTCGTTATCTGATGTACGATGCGCAATTTTCTGTGTTGGCATCTCGAGATGACATCTTCGCGGAAAGACAGGTTAAAGAAAGAACTGGGAAATATGACGCCATCAGATTCAGCAGAAACAGCGCGATCTAACGCTCGTGTGCACCCTTCGAGGTTTCGATCGCCGTTATTCTTATGTCCGAGTTGAAGCGCAAGCGACCCTTCGTTTTCGATCGAAGTGGTCAACGGAATAAAATAAAGTCGCGGTGGTGGCGCCGACCCAAGTTGTACCGAGCCACCATAGCGGCCCCACAGCATCCATTCAGGCATCCGGTCGTTCATCTGGCGACTTTATTCGTAACCGTTTTACTCTGGCAACCAGCCATCGTAGATTACCCATCGTATGTCGAACGCGGGCGCTGCTTCTCCTGGAAAAAAACCACTCTCAGTTCTAATTTGCATCGTCGCCTATATCGCGGATCAACGGCAAACGGCGCTGTTTGAGCGTGCCG
>JAYSST010000066.1:0-5005 GCA_043720435.1 Bdellovibrionales bacterium | reverse complement strand
AAATATTTCCAATCAGCACCAGCACCAGCATCCAGTAGCACCGACGTGATCACCAGATCGAGTTCTGTACGCGCCTGTTCGAGCGGCGTAAGACTACTTAGCTGCTTTTTCAGCTTTTTCGGCCGATTTATGCCACCAGCACGAAAGTGTCCCCACCTAGAGTGAAATGGAATGTCGCCGCCCGGATATTTTGTCTGAATGACGTCGAGAACAAAATGTACGGTCGGCATAAATCGATCTTCATGAATCTCGAAGTGACCTTTGCCCGCGTTCGTATGATCGAGAATGCTTTTCGCACGATCGCGAATGGCTTTCGGCGATAACAAATAATCAACCTGTGCCTGTGTCAATTGCAGTGGGCCCGTAGAGCTCGAAGATTCACTCATCGATATCCCGACCTTTAACTTTTTTCAAACCGTCGATCGATTTTACGACGTCATTCGTGAAATAGCCGGCGGCTTTTTTCGCTTCCATCTCGACCTGTGCATCTTTCGGTATCAAGTCATCCGGAATCGAAATTCGGTTTACGACTTCGATGCCACTTTTTACGATCGCGTCGTACTTCATGTTACTCATCGAATGAAGATTGTGAATTTTTGTGATTCCGAAGAAATGTAGGATGTCTGGCATAAACTCTTGAAAACGCGCATCCTCGGTTCCCGCGACACACTCGGTGCGATGGAAGTATGTGGCAGCAGTATCGCCGCCGACTTGTCGCTTTCGCGCATTGTAAACGAGAAACTTTGTGACTTCACCAAGCGCACGCCCCTCTTTTCGATAGTAGGCGATCAGGCCGACTCCACCTTTTTGTGCCGTCCGAGCCGCATCTTCAATTCCATACATCAAATAAGGTCGGCAGGTGCAAATGTCAGATCCGAATACGTCCGATCCGTTACATTCGTCGTGCACTCGGCAAGTCAAAGTGATCGTCGGGTTCGAGAGATTATGTAAATCTCCAAAAATGTACACGGTCGTGCTGCCGATCGGCGGAAGCCATGTTTTTAAATCTGGACGAGTAATGAACTCTGGGTACATGCCGCCAGTTTCTTGAAACAGAATTCGACGCAGTTCTCCTTCTTCAACCTCTAAGCGTGCGGCCATTCCCGGTAAATACCAAACCGGTTCAATCGCCACTTTCGTGACGCGCACATCTCCATTCGCAAGCACATACTTTCCATCGGGCTGAAGCCGACCAAGTTTGATGGCTTCGCTGATCTCGAGAATCTGTAGATGCGCTTGAGTCACCGCAACCGAGGGACGAATATCGTACCCCTTATCGAACAGCGGTTTAAAATTAACCCGCGGATCAAGACCCCATGGGTCCATCGAGACGATCTTGGTCGAATCGAACCACGACGGAAAAGGTCCGACTTTAACGGGGCTCTCGGTATTGTGCAGATCGGGGCGATGTTGTGGAGGAAATTTTCCGCTCGCGATCGAAAGTGCGCGGTAGACGGTGTAACTTCCGCTGTGGGCGCCAATGGCGTTTCGCGCTTTCGTGTTTGTCACGCTCGCGACGACGGGCCCGCGCTCCATAGAAGTTTCCGCGCCCCACTTAATCGGCAACGTCTCTTTAAATTTCAAATTGCTATGCGACGCCAAAATGATGTGTCGGCTTTGTTTATTTGTTCCGATCATTTTCTCTCTCTTTTACGACATCCAATTTGAGTCGTGTTGTCGTTCCCATTTCGTCGTTACTTTTTTTACGTTCGACCAAAAATCCAAACTTTGATGTCCGGTAATATCTCCGTGTCCAAATTTTGAAGCGTTCACGCCGCCGAAAGAAAACGGCTCGCGGGGAACTGGAACTCCAACGTTGACTCCTACCATCCCGGTGGAGGCTTCACGCGCGACTCTTTCGGCGAGCGGTCCACTTGAAGTGAATACGCTGCAGGCGTTTCCATATTCGTTGCCATTTTCGATTGCCAGTGCTTCGCTCAAGTCTTTGCAATGAACGATGCTTAGGATTGGACCAAAAAGTTCGATCTTGGCAGCTTCCGAACCGGGTTGAACCTGATCGAGAATAGTTGGTCCTAACCAATTGCCGCCTTCCATTCCTGCGGGGGCTTTTGATTTTCGACCGTCGAGTAAAACGCGGGCTCCCGCTTTTTCTGCGCGCGTGATCGCATCCGTTAAGAAAACAACTTGGTCTTTCGTGATGATCGCACCCATGTCGTTTCCCAGTTCCAAAGACGCTGCACGTTTTACGATTTTATCGATATGTTCTTTGACGTCGCCGACTGCCAGCAATACTGAAGCAGCCATGCAACGTTGACCTGCACACCCTGTGAAAGAGTCAGAGATACCAACGCCGCTCAATTCGCTGTTTGCATCTGGCAGAAGTATGATGTGGTTTTTTGCTCCACCAAGTGCGAGAGCGCGCTTTCCCAAAGCTGTGGCGCGCGTGTAAACAAGCTTTGCAATTTTAGTTGAGCCGACGAAACCAACCGCCTTTACAAGCGGATGATCGATGATTGCAGAAACCGCTTGTTCACCACCGTGAATCACTGTGAAAACGCCTGGCGGCAAGCCCGCCTCTTTCAGAGCATCGGTAATTCGACGAGCCGTTAGTGGAGTTTTGTCAGACGGTTTCCAAACGTAAGCGTTGCCTAAAGCAAGAGCGATAGGAATCGTCCACATCGGTACCATCGCGGGAAAATTAAAAGGTGTGATATTCGCAATGACCCCAAGCGGTTCACGCCGATATTCACAGGTGACTCCGCGCGAGATTTCAAGTTTCCCGCCAACATCCAAATTCTGAACTGAAAGGGCGAACTCGAGAACTTCAATCCCCTTCATCAGTCCGGCTTTGCCTTCTTCGAAAGTTTTTCCGCTTTCGGCACTCTTAACTCGCGAGATTTCATCGATGTCGCGAAGTAAGATATTTCTGAAATTAAATAAAACTTTGCTTCGTTCTTTGATCGGAAGTCTTGACCATTCTTTTTGCGCAGTTGCCGCGAATTCAATTGCGCGTGCAACTTGAGCCACCGAGGCTTCCGAGAATGTACCAATCTTGCGACCGTTATGTGGCGAGTGAACAGCGCGTTTGGCGCCATCGCCCTCAACCCATTCGCCGCCTATAAAGCATTCGCACGTGACAGCCTGAACTGCCGCGGTCTGTATGGACATAAATACCCCCGAGGTAGAGCAGAAATGCTAGAGCAGCGAATTCAGAAAAGGTACCGGCGAGGAGAAAGCAGAAGCAGCGCATCGAAATCCTAGTTTGGGCTGAGCTTCGGGGCTAAATCTTGCACCCCTTGAGTCTCACCAACTACGCTATGGATGAAGTGAGGCAAAATGTCCCCGAAGAGACCCGACACCGATACTCCGGAACTGAATTACATCACGGTCGAAGACCTCAAATTCTTGGACGCAGCGGCAGTATTTTTTGAGAATCCCGGAAAGATCGCAAAGGGCCTCGCTTGGGCGGGCAAACCGGTTGAAGCAATGCACGACCGACTTCCGGAAAAAGCAAAAACGGTGATCGCAGTCGTAACCGAAGCGGCAATTAAAAAAGCGTTCGTCGCCGCGGTTCGCACTATTCCCGCGAAGGGTGCGGTTCCGCTGCATGAGCAAGAAGCCGCGTCGCTGCTGTCGTCGCGAACACATTTGGGTTTGACCACTTTGACCGGCGTCCTCGGCGGTCTCGTGGGCCTACCGGCACTGGCGATCGAACTTCCCGTGACGACTGTGTTGATTTTGCGCGCGATTTCAGAACAGGCTCAGCTTTATGGTCATGATTTGGATGAGCTCGAGACGCGGCTCGAATGCTTGATGGTTTTCACAATGGGTGTTCCCGATCCCGACGGACCAACAAATGGCATTTCCGTAACGGGAGACGTACTCGATGACAGGCGCCGAAAATCTGCGGCAAGCTACTTCATGACGCGTGCCTCGTTCATCAGCATTATGAAACGGGCGACCGCGACGGCCTCTGCCTTCAGCGCCAAAGAATTATTAACGGCCGTTGAAAAAGGCTCGGCACCACTGATGGTAAAATTAGTTACAAGTGTCGCCGAAAAATTCCAGATCCGAGTTTCGCAAAAGTTCTTAGCCGAGAGTGTGCCTATCATCGGAGCCCTCGGCGGCGGTGCCCTGAACTATGCCTTTACCGATTTTTTCGTGACGGCCGCACGTTTTCATTTCCGCATTCGCGCCCTTGAGAAAAAATACGGCGAGAGTTTGGTGCAGGACTATTTGAAGGACGTGGTTGCGCCGGCTTAAATTCTTCGCGTTGGATTCCGACGACCACGCTCGTCTCTCGCCACCGACTTCGCCACCGATCCGCGCAATCCAGGGCAGCATGTTTCTTAGCCGCCCTGGTTCGTCGGCCATTCCTCCGCCCCCGTCCCACAATTCTATGCGGGCTCCTGTAGGAACACGCAGCCAAAACGCGTCGCTCCAATAACGGCAAAACGTTCTCAGCAAATCTCAATGCTCGCGAAACAGAAGTCGGCTTATGGCGGAGACTTGCTCAAAACCCGCGAAGGGCGAAAGCACGCGAGACCACTTTCTACGCGTGAGACGATGCACCTGGTGCTTCGTTCGACGAAGGCCAAAGGTGACTGGTCATTTCGAAAGCCGCGCAACGAAGCCAATGTGAACCGTATCGTTGATAAATTCTCTGTCGTGTACGGGGTCCGGGTGATTTCAATGGCGAACGTTGGAAATCACCTGCACCTACAGATTAAACTTACGAATCGATTTACGTATCGGCCGTTCATTCGCGCCGTGACGGCGGCTATCGCTATGGCCACACGGGTCGAAATCGATGGACAAAGAAGCGCTTCGAGCGAACTGGGCCCGCAAACGCCCACCCAGAAGAGATCGTACAGAATCGGCTTGTGGACAATCAGTCGGTCGCGACTCGCCCGAAAAAAGAAAAGTTCTGGGATTGTCGGCCCTACACGAGGGTCGTTGAAAGTTTCAGGGCGTGGTTAAATCTGAAAGACTATATCAAAATTAACGAGTTTGAAGGTGCGGGCTACAAGCGTGACGACGCAAG
>JAYSST010000065.1:0-5023 GCA_043720435.1 Bdellovibrionales bacterium | reverse complement strand
GGTTTCAACTTAATTTTGAACACAGCGTACGCTGCCGGTACCACGGCACCGACGGCCGCAGCCCAACTACGGTTTGACGGATTTACGAATGGAGTTCCAATTTCGGTTCCGTATGATTCGCTGAATTTTACTTCATACATCAGGCTGATGACAGCTGGCGACGCGGGTAATGAATACGTGAGACGTGTCGTGATGCTCAATGCCGACGGGTCCATCTACTGCCAAACGAACAACGTTCGCATAACTGTCCTGCGCTAAGTACGCGAAACCGCGTAATTTCGTCTTAGCCTTTGGTCGAGTTATTCTTCAATACCAGACTTTCTACTTAAGCCCATCGTCCAGACGCCGATGAGTCTCTGTCGGGCCTAACGGCCAAATAGAATTGTCGCTGACAACACGGCATCAAGCCTTCGGTTGAATGCGGCTTTAAAAGGAGAATCGCCACATGGCGCAGAAGCTTAAGCATCAAGATCCAAAAGCAGGACCAGCAGCGGCAGCAGGACCTTCGGCAGGTGCTCCAGTGAGCAACTTGCCGACATCGTGCAAGGCTGACGGTTGCAAAAAGAAGTCTGACAAAATGGACTTCTGCAACGAGCACTACGATTGGTTCAAGTTTGGTCTCATCACTCGCGAGGGTGCTAAGCCAATCGACTTCGACAAGAAGATGCAATCTTACATGAAACACAAAAAAGTCGCGTAAACGCACGCCGAAGCGACTCTTAATCGAGGAGCAAGCCTGCGACGAGCAGCGCAGGCCGGCGGCCGAAGCGACACAGACAGACTTCCTCCGTACGCCATCGGGTTAACCCTCCGGTGGCGTAACTATTTTAAAGTGAGTCGGACGAGTTCTTTGTGGTCTGAAAAGATTTCGAGAATATGATCGTACAACGTCGGGCCGACGTTTCGCTCGGCCGCATCGATCTCAATGCTGACGTCGTTTCGGTTTGCAGGATGACACTGCGTGAGTTTGTGCTCGAGCCACTTTCGAGTCTCGGCAAACGACAGAGCCTTACCCAACGACTTGGCACTGTTGAACTTGATTTCATAAATTTCCGAGGGCCAGGTGACGAGATCATTGAGTGCGTCGAGATTCCCGTTCCACACGACCGCACCTTCAAGTTGCAAAATGAACTTCGCGTTCAATTCATCGATGAAGTCGGCGTATTTTTTTACCCTGGTACAGTCGATTTCGTAAACTTGCATGACGTCCTACCTAAGCTATTCCCAACGAAATAGCCAAGAGCCAACGCTTAGTCCGATGCCCGCAATGGTCAAGAGGATTGCAACTGGTCCGATCACGGTTGGGTCATACCAATGCGCGCCATCAATCATGATCGCACGCGACGCAGATACCATGTGAGTCAGCGGTGAGAGCTGGGATACGCGCTGAAGCCAAGGATTTAAACCTTCGAGCGAGAACCACACGCCCGAGAGAAACATCATTGGCCAAGTCATCAGGTTCAATAATCCGCCCGCAAGCTCTTCGCTTGAAACGCGTGCCGCGACGATAAGGCCAAGCGAAATTAAACACAACGTTCCACTTCCAAGCACGAGCGCAAGGGCGAGTGGCGAACCGCGCATCGGAATGCCGAGTACCAACATAGCGCCGGCAAAAATCACAGCCGTGGTTACTGAGATCAGCACGAAACGAGAGAAAACTTGAGCTAACAAAAATTCCCATGCGCGAACCGGAGTCGCCTTGAGTCGCTTCAGTACGCCGGACTTGCGATAGCGAACCAGAACATAGCCCACGCCAAAGAGAGCCGAAAACATCATGTTGATGCCGATGATCCCCGGAGTCAGCCAGTCGACGAAACGCACTTCTTGCCCTACTGTCGTTTCGCGATGCCAGACGAGAGGCCTTATGCCGTCCGAAGTTTTCACCGACGCCAACATTTTTTCCAGCGTATCCCCCTGGGGAGACGTCGGGTTCACCCAGAAGTGTCCAGACACAAACTCAGTGCCCCCGTTGGTTTCGCCACCATTCATGTCGATCAAAAGATCGAGCTGATGTCTGGCAACCTTATCCTTTGCCTGCTCAATTGCTCTATCGTCGTTTGCGATCGCAACGAGTCGTGCGTACGCCCACCCGGTGAATGGATTTTTAACAACAGTGATTGAAGCGCGCTCGACGATGCCGATCGAAAAAAGCGGTTTCGGTTTTCCTCCATAAGCGAAAGCGAATCCACCGATAATCAAAACAGGAAAAAGCATATTCCAAGCCATCGATCCACGATCGCGATAAAATTCTTTATTGCGGGCGATGAACAGTCGCCAGAGTCGCTCGAGCAATTCCATTTATACGTCCTCGCGAAGGTCGCGGCCGGTTCGTTTTAGAAAAAGCTCGTCGAGATTTTTCACTTCGTGTCGAGCCAAAAGTTCGCGCGGTGCTCCTTCATCAATGACACGGCCTCGGTCGACGAGAACCACGGTATCGCAAAGTATTTCGGCCTCGTCCATATAGTGAGTAGTCAAAATGAGAGTCCGGCCCTGTTGTTTGATTCGCTCGACGAGTTTCCAGAAAATCCGACGTGCTTGCGGATCAAGGCCCGTCGTTGGTTCATCGAGAAAAACGACTTCAGGCGAATGGACAAGCGCCAAAGCCAGCAGCACTCGTTGCCGTTGACCACCACTTAGTTTTTGCGGTTCGCGAGCTACGAATTCGCTGATTTCGCAAGTTTCGATGGCGCGAGCGACATGTCCCGGTTGATCTTCAAGCGCATAAAGGCCGGCGAATAATTCGAGGAGCTCTCGGCCCGTCAGATGATCTTGAAGCGCGGTTTGTTGAAATTGAATACCAATGGCCTGTGACCATTGCTTCGGCGCACGTTGCGCTCCTCGGCTTGAGATAACGGTTTCACCTTTATAAAGGACCTCGCCCCGATCGGGTTTTGTAAGGCCCTCCATAATTTCGATTGTGGTCGTCTTCCCTGCACCGTTGGGGCCCAGAATTCCGAAGCAAACTCCCTTTGGAATCGTCAAACTCAACCCCTGAACGGCTTTGACCGGTTCCGGTTTAGCGGGAAAAGTTTTGTAAAGGTCGCGGACTTCGATCAAGACGTTGTCGCTCATAGCAAAATCTCACATGACGCCTACGAACCAGCAACGGATTTTCTTGAAGTTCGCGAGGCGACGGGCCAAATTTTATAGCTATGGCACAACCAAGTCGTTCGTGGAAGAAACTCATAACCGATAAAACCGTTATCTCGTGGGCACTTTATGACTTTGGCAACTCGGCGTTCGCGACGACCGTAATGGCCGGGTTTTTTCCGATATTTTTCAAACAGTACTGGAGTCATGGAATCTCTGCTGTCGAATCGACTGCAAAGCTTGGTTTCGCGAATTCCGTAGCTAGCTTTCTTCTCGGTGCGATGTCACCATTGCTTGGCGCACTTGCCGATCGTTCGCGCGGAAGAAAAAAACTTTTGTTTTTTTTCACTTTCGTAGGAGCCGTCTCTGCTTCAGCACTTTTCTTTGTCGCAAAACAAGAATGGATGTGGGCCGCCGTTTTATATGTCGTAAGCTCCATCGGTTTTTTTGGCGGTCAGAGTTTCTATGACGCTCTTTTGCCGGCTGTCGCAAAACCCCGAGAAATGGATCAAGTATCCGGACTCGGCTACGGCCTCGGGTATCTCGGAGGCGGCATTTTATTTTCTCTCAATGTTGCGATGACCTTGAAACCGGAATTCTTCGGACTGACCGACGCAGCCGAAGCAGTCAAAGTTTCGTTTTTTCTCGTTGGGGTTTGGTGGCTATGTTTCACCGTTCCGCTGATGCTCTTCGTCGAAGAGCCAGCCGCCGAAGGAGCTCGCGTCGGACTTCTTCAACTCACGAGAGATTCATTTCGAGAACTTGTTCACACATTCAAATGCCTGAAACAAGTCAAAATGGCCTTCACTTTTCTCATCGCATACTTCTTCTACATCGACGGTGTGAATACCGTCATTAAAATGGCCGTGGACTATGGAATGTCGCTCGGCTTTGCGAGCGATTCACTGATCGTCGCTCTGCTTCTCGTTCAATTTATTAGTTTTCCAGCAGCCATCGGATTTAGCCTTCTAGCAAACAAGTACGGCGCCAAGCTCGCGCTGAATGTCGGAATCATCGGCTATGTGTTCGTCACAATCGCGGCTTCCGCACTTCAAGTCGTGTGGCAATTCTACGCATTGGCGTGCGTGATCGGGCTTATACAAGGCGGACTTCAGGCCCTCAGTCGCTCGGTGTTCGCGCAATTGATTCCAGCCGGCAAATCCGGAGAATATTTTGGCTTTTATAATATGCTCGGACGATTTTCGTCTGTGCTCGGCCCGATTCTCATCGCAGTGACGGGGCTGATTTCGGACAATCCAAGATTTTCAATGCTAAGCCTGCTGTTGCTCTTCGGAATTGGATTTTATCTTTTGCAGAAAGTGACTTTTCCCGAGCATTCATCAAAAGATGATGAACGGTGAAAGTAACTCGCGCAGAAACATTTCTGAAAGAGCTCGTCGACTGCGCTTCGCCGACTTCGCAGCAAGCCGATGTTGCAAAAACAAATAATATTTTAGCCGACGCACTCGCGAAGCTGGGATTCAAAATTAACTGGGTTAAAGACCCGAGTGGCCAAACTGAAAGTCTTTTGGTTGCTGAACGTCGAGGAACTCCACTCGATGGCATCGAGGCGCCCTTTATCACCTGCGTCTCGCACGCGGATACGGTTCTCTCGCCTAGCGAAACCGGTGAATACCGCCGCGAAATGGTCGCCAATCGTCTGCGCGCACGCGGCGCGGGCATCATCGATAACAAAGGTGGACTCGCCGTCCTGCTCGAGAGCCTCCGACTCTTCTTCGAGGCTCACCCGAAGCCAGCCATCAGCTTTCGAGTTGTTTCAAGTCCTGATGAAGAAAATGGTTCGAGTGCGTGGCACTCAACATTTCGCCAGCTTGGTACGCAGTCAAAAGCTGTGCTGGGATTTGAGCCTGCACTCGATGACGGTTCGATTATCTCGAGCCGTCGCGGAAACCGTTGGTACAATATCGAGATT
>JAYSST010000064.1:0-5028 GCA_043720435.1 Bdellovibrionales bacterium | reverse complement strand
TTCTTGTTGAAGTCGTCGGCGAAAAAAAACGCGAACTTAGCGCGATCATTCGCGAGGTACGAACAATCGAGCCGCTGCCGTTTCCGCGCGTGCGTGTCGCACTTGCTATTCCTCGATTCAATGTTCTCGAGGGCGTTCTCGAAAAACTTGTCGAGATGGGGGTCGAAAGTTTGCAGCCGCTTTTTAGCGATAACAGCTTCATTCGCACCGCGACCGACACATGGGGTGCCAAAGAGACCCGATTCGAAAAGATCATCCAAAGTGCGACGCAGCAGTGTGGGCGGGGCGAGAAAATGCGACTCGAGCCGCCGCAGAAGCTTGCAGACTTCCTAAGTGCCCTCAAAACGGAAATTAACCAGAATGGCCAATCGGCGGGTCTATTTGCTTATGAGATCGGCAAAGTGCCGATACGCGATCTCGCCAAAGAGATACAAGCACAAGCTCCGCGGATCGTTTGGATCTTTGTTGGTGGCGAAGGTGGCTTTTCTCGGGAAGAAGCGGCAGCGTTTGAAGTGGCGGGCTTGAAACCCGCGACTCTAGGGCGGCAGGTTTTACGGGTCGAAACGGCTTGCGTGGCCCTGGTCAGCGTCCTAAAGTACGAGCTAGATCTAATGCGCTAAGGATAGGGGTATCTGATGGGAAATGATGTGAGCGGCGAATTCGATTTTAAGCCCATCAATGAAGGACTCGGTTTTCATCGCAAGGTGAAGCCTCTCGATGCCGAGACCGATTCGGATGATTCATTTTCGTTCTCCACCTTAGGCCCCGGCACTTTATCGCAACCCAAAGTCGAAGCGAATTCGCGTGAACAATCCAAGGGATTGCTTTCTTCGGGCCCGGCTAGCAGCAGCAGCCAGACGAGCACCGCTAAATCGAAGCACAACGCAAAGAGTGTATCCGACCTGATCTCGGCGCTTCCTCCCTCGCTTGATTTTTTCTCCGAGGAATCCCGCGAAGCAAAGTCTTCGACGGCGGCCTCTGGGGCGTCCTCCGCTGCGCCATCTGCTGCGACACTGCGAAAATCTCCGCTGTTTAGTTCGCCCGGTGGCATTGCCACGCCGGGAGCGCCGGCGGCGGCTTCTATGATCGCTTCCCAAGAAGCGGAAAAAGCTTCGGATGCGAAGCGTGGGTTTTTAAAGCTTCCGTTAGGGCGCAACGACTACGGAATGAAACCGAAAACTTCGATGGCTGCGTCCGCTGCGATACTCGCGGCCTCGGCTGCGGCAGGCGCGATCACGGGTCGCAATCCATCGTCGCTTGACGAAAACCTTGCGAAAACATTCCCGACAGTCTTCCCGCACCTTGGAAGCCTCGCTGGAAAAGCCGCGGTTAAGCCGGCGGCGGCGAAAAGCAAAGTGACCGACCTTGAAATTTACGGTGAGCGTCCGATCGCGACGCACTTCGGATCTGCAGTGCTCGATACTCTCGTGTCGGTAGGAATCGGTTGTGTCCTCTTGGCGGTAGCGCTCTCAATGACCAACGTGAATTTGCTGGCACTTCTCGAGAACACACAAACTGATCGCGAAACGATGTTTGCCTTGGCGTTCTTGTTTGTCTCTGGAGGGCTGCTCTACGTTTTGGCCGCGCGCAGTTTCATGGGCGCGACGCTTGGCGAATGGTCGTATGAGATTCGTGTGGGTGAACATGAATCGCGTAAGCGTTGGTATTATCCGGCGCTGGTTATGTGGCGCGGAATCTTGGTTGCTCTTACCGGTTTCGTTGCGTTCCCGTTGATATCAATGATCTCTCGGCGTGATGTACTAAAGTATCTGACGGGTCTCGAGCTCGTCGGCGTTGATGGCGCTTCGCCTGCTTCTGCGAATGACTAAAAAAATCTTTCTCGATCATCGAGAACTCGCAACGGTTTTAAAAGGTGCAGGCCCGAAAGGCCTCACCGTTTTTACAAATGGCTGCTTTGATCTGCTCCACGTTGGACACATTCGTTATCTTCAAGAGGCGCGGTCGCTCGGCGATCGGCTTGTGGTTGCTCTTAATACCGACGCTAGCGTGCAGAAATTAAAAGGTCCCTCGAGACCGTTGCAGCAGGAGCTCGATCGTGCCGAGATTATAGCGGCGCTCGCGTGCGTCGACTTCGTCACTCTGTTTGGCGAAGAAACACCACTGCAATTGATAGAGTTGTTAAGCCCGGACGTGCTCGTCAAAGGCGGCGATTGGTCACCTGATAAAATCGTGGGTGCCAAGCATGTCCTCAGTCTCGGCGGCATAGTGAAGTCGTTGGCATTCCAGCCGGGCCGTTCGACTTCTTCGATTATCGAAAAAATGAAATCGTAGATTTATTTCTTTTTGTTTTTGGGAGCTGCAACGTTCACTTCGATCGTTTCACTCATCGTAGGGCCATACGAAATATGCGCGCCGTCTGCGAATTGTAGCGTTAATGTGTGCCGGCCGGGTAAAAGTTCAAGTTCGGTCTCTGTCTGACCTTTACCGAAATGAATGTGAGTTGTATCGGCAGGAACAACTTGGCCTCCTGGAATTGCAGTGCCGTCGACGATGAGATGATGGTGACCGGTACCTTTCTTCGAGTCTCCGACGGGAGCGACGGTCAGGCCTTCAACAAACATCTTAACTTTGAATTTCGGTGCAACCGTCGCGCCGTTTTTAGGTTGGACAAATTTCACGCTCGCTTTGTGAGGCTCACTAGCAGCTGCGAAAGAAGCGACGAGAGTGATGACTGTGAAGCTGAATCGGTTCATTTGATTCTCCTAGAATCTAAATCCTAATTTTCCACTAATTACACTTTGTGAATATCTGTCGAGTTGGGCCGCTACAAAAAAGCCATTCAGGCGGAACGTTCCACCAACGACGGTGTGCAGAGTCGCTGCACCTTCGGTTTCGAGTCGCTGCGAATCGGTGACTCCGGTCGGTCCACCTACGAACGTGCCGACCGCTTGAAGGCCGCCGACGCCTGCATAAAGCGCGACTTCATTCACATTAATCCCGCCGACGAGATCCAGGCCGTACGAACGTGTCGTCATTTGATTATTGATGTTACCCGAATTCATGTGCCCGACGAGGCTTGCAGAAACGGGAATGGACGAGGCTTCAAGAAAACTCCAACGCACGATTCCACCATACTGCGAGAGTTCGGTGCGTGGGTTATACGGAATGAAGTGGATGAAAAAATCGAGGTTCGAGTAGAGCCCCTTGCCAATCGTAAACTTCGGTACTGTTACATCCGCTTGCGGAGCCGAGAGCCGATTGCCGAGTCGCCCCAGATCTTCCGTCGGTACGGTTTCAAGCGAGAGGCCGAGCTCAAGTCCATTGTACCCGCCAAGTGGGTAGGGGTCCGTCAAAGTTTTCGCTGCGGTCCCGAAGCCGACGATACGCAAAGCTTCTTTGCGGTCACCAGAGTTCATGTTTTGAGGAAGTTGCAGCGATGCAAACACCGGCGGCGAGTGCGCTAAAAGAATCAATGCTAAAAGAATCAATGTTGCTACCGAGAAGAAAAACCTTCGCATGTACTTCTATTGTACTAGCGAATCTCAGAACCTTGCAAGGATGCAACGGGTGTCGGAGTTCCTACGATAACTTGAACCAATCGGAGTGTCGTCGTGGCTTCGCGACGAAGCGACGCGTCGGTGGCTAACTGCGAAACGCGCATCAGAATCGGAACCAATGATGAGAATTGACGAGAGATCGCAAGAGCCATCGTTGCCGGTCCGCCGGATGGCGCTGAGGGCTTGGGCTTGTGCTCGGACGCAGCCAATTGAATCAACCGCATTGCTTCGTAGGCACTGTTCGTTTCGCCACCACTCGAAATCGCGCCCGCTAAGTAACGCAGATTTTCGAGTTTTGAATAAGCCAGAAGATTTGTCCGCGACATCAGTTTCAGAGGTGAACCCGTGGGTTCGTTCATATTCGCTGCTTCCAGCAAGATGAAGCTCTTAAGACTTGGCGCAGTTCCCAGCGCATAAATGGCGTACTCGTGCATTTTTGCACGCGAGTCGGCGAGCATTTGTGCGATCACTTCGTGAAAAATTTCAGAATCAACTGTGCGGATCTCATGACCCTTGATCAGGTTTAAAGTGCGATCATAATTTGGCTCTGGCAAAATGTAAGCGAGCCACTGTTCGAGAGTTTCGGGAATCTCGTTAATTTCAGCTGCGCCCAAAATGATCGAACGACGATTGTTTGAACTTTTGTTCATGCTACTTCCGCCACTAACGTCGGATGAAGATTTCGATTTACCGCTGTCTTGTTGAGGAGCAGGGGCTGCTTCGACCGCTGCAACTTCTTCGGTCGCTGATTTTTTCTTCTTCTTTTTCTTCTTCTTAGCAGCGTCGAGCGCTTTCTTTTTGTCTTCTTCTGACATCTTGGAGCTAAGCGGAGTCAAATTTGGAACTGGTGGTCCGGCAATAACCGCTGCCGCAACTGGCGGTGCAATGAAGGCTGTGTTTTCTGACAGACCTGCAACGCGCCCCTTAAGTAAACGCGAGCGTGCTCGACCTGCTTTTACACTTCTGTACTCGAGAGTAATCTCTTCGTCCTCTGCAGCCATGCCGAAAATGCGTGGACGCCAAGATGAACCGTCTTGTGATGCGTGGGTTGTTTTAAGTATCTCGATCGCCAGACCACAACTGATCGCAATGATCAGTGCAAGCCACACGAGACGAGTTTGAGTTAGCATGACGGTCCTCCGTCATATAGCTAGGGCAAGAACAGAACCGTGCCCGGTGCCAAACGGAGCGTACCGCGTAAGTAATTGTTTTCACTGTGTTTTATGTGGTCGATATGACTCTTGAGAGTGAGTTTTTCGAAAGCGGTGAGTGCCAAATTATTCGACACTTTTGCCGCGATTGCGCTTGGGCGTTTGCGGCCCGGGCCTAATCAACTTCGGGTTTAAAAGGTGATTTCTTGTGTTCCGCGATCAGATCTATCTTCTGACTTGAAGCTGTAAGCTCCCTGTCTTGAACGACAACGGTAGAACCCTGCTTGCCTTGAACGTAGAGTTCCATTTTCTTGGACTGCGTACCATTCACAAACTTCGATCCTGACTCGACGACAATT
>JAYSST010000063.1:0-2077 GCA_043720435.1 Bdellovibrionales bacterium | reverse complement strand
TTTTCGACGCCAACCGCGCAGATATTCTTTCAGAAATATCGATCACCTTGCGAGGTTCTTTCTTGTTGTCGTTCGAATCCATAACTTCCTCCCTAGCCCAATTTAAAAACGTCGGCGATTAACCGCGACTCACTTAAGATGTGCAACCGGCGTTCCGAATTGATTCACTTTGAAACGCTCGCAAACCAACTCAGTCGATTTCAAAACTCCTAAGATCCAAGTGCCGAAACCAGTTAGACACTCGTCAACTCTGTGTTCAGACCGTCTCGTCGCGACGGAGTTGCGCCGTCTCATTGTGAGACAGCGCGACTCACATCTTTGATCCACGGATCTTGACGCGAACGCCATCGTTCGAGTTTATCCGTTAGTAACTGATCGGGTGAAACACCGCGACCCTCAAGCTCCTCGCCCTTGGCCGAGCGATAGAGTGCGACGGGTACAGACACAGTATAATCCTGGCTAAGACCTGCGATTTGAAACCACCGTGCCATGACGACGTGACCGGAACTTCGCCATCCTGCGATTGTTGTTCGGGGCCGCTCTTTCATCGCCTGTGCGAATATTTCGGCAACCGAGCCGGTACCTTGATCAATCAACACGCCGACCGGTCCGCCATAGCAAGAATCCGATTCGAATGGAGCTAACGCGATCGACCCATTTCGTTTCAGAAGGTCCAGCTGCGGACCAGCGTCGAGCGAATCTTGCATTTCAAGAGATTGAAATTCTACAGCCGACTCGGTGGTCGGCGGTGTTCCGCGGTAAATCCAGCCGACTAAACTTCGATCGCATTTCAATACTCCAAGCAAGCGCAACATCGCCGGAAAACTTCCGCCGGGATTTCCGCGCACATCAACAATCAGCCGTTCGCCTCGACTTTGCAGCCGACCGATTTGGTCGCGAACCTTCGGCCATTCGTCGCCATCCATCGCCTGAGGTAAAAATGAAGGTACTCTCAAAACTCGAATCCCCGGGCTCTCTTGATCTTTCGCCCAGTAAGGTGTCACGTGGTCTTGCACGATTTCAGCTTCGATCGGAACCGACACTCTCGTGTTGTCCGGGCGCAAGACTTCCCACACTCCACTCAGACTCTGTGCCTCGGACGCATCACCGAGAGGCACGCCATCAACAGCGACGACAATATCTCCACGTAAAATTCCGGCGCGAGCAGCGGGAGAACTTTCGACTGTGCGTGTGATAACGACTTCGCCGTCGACAAGCCTAGCACGCGCGCCCGTATCGAAAGATTCGTTCGTCCAAAGAGCCGCCGTTTGATCAGGGGCAAATACAAGCATATGCGAAACTCGTAAAAGGCTTAGGCGCTCGTTCAAAATGTCGATCAGCGCACGACGCGAATCCGAGCCGTAATCTCCACTCAAGGCTCGATCGACATCACGGTTTGACTCCTCAAAACAAGTTTGAACGAAGGACTTTACCTTCGCGTCGTCGTTGCGAACGTATTCCTCTTCGATGCGTGAACATACGCTTTCTACAGCGCGCTTCAGTCCCGCGCGCTCAACAATGGAAAAAGCGATGTAGGCACAAAAAGAAAATGACGAGACTCCGAGGAGAATCGTCATTTTTGAGAACACGCCATAGAAGCGGTTCATTGAATGCTCGCTTTAAGCAGCTTTTTTCTTACGAGCCATTGCTGGATCTAAATTATAGGCCTTAACCTTGCGGTAGAGCGTTGCTCGACCGATACCGAGAGCTTTCGCCGCCTCAGTGAGGTTGCCCTTAAAAGCTGTGATCGCGCTTTCGATCGCAACGCTTTCGAGTTGATCTATAGTAGATACCGAACGACGAGCGTCCGTGCCTCCACTGAAACCAGCTGTTCCCGGAAATGGGAGGACTTTAGCCATCGCCGAGCTCGAGTGAGAGCTCTCCGATTGACCAGCGCCCGCTACGAGACTAGGGACCTCGCCTTTAGTTGTTGAAGCTTCGTATTCAGCCGGCGTCATCACCTTAATAGTGACACTGTTCACCATTCCAAATTGATGAGCTTTCTGAATTAGAAGTTGGTCGTCTGAAACGACAATAACCGACGAACGTACCATTTGAAGACCTCCGCTTTTGCGGT
>JAYSST010000062.1:0-2083 GCA_043720435.1 Bdellovibrionales bacterium | reverse complement strand
ATCTCGACATAAAAACCTTGTGGCCGCACACTGACCAGACGAAGGCGAGGTCGGTGATGACCCTACGATCTACAATGATCGCTTTATCTTTATTGAGTCTGTGCACAGCGTGCACGACGACTACAATTCGTTCTTCCAACACAGGATGGAGCGTTTCGGGAAAGCAGCAACCGCCCGCGACGCCGAAGCAGCGGCGCGCGAAGTCTCCAGCACCGCGCGAGACGCCCCCGCTGAACGAGTCGAACAAAACTCCTACTTCCAATCGCGACGAAGAACTTGCGCCGACTTCGGACACTGCGAAAGTACCCGCGGTCCTTGCGGACGCACCTGGCGATCTCAATAGTAAGATCGTTATCGCACCGGTTGAAAAAGTGCCGGTAAAGACTAAGCTCTTTAAAGCCCACAATGAAGCACATTTGATTTTCGATTTTCCCGTGACCTATAACGCTCGAGTCAGAAAATGGATTAAGTATTTTCAAACGTCGGGCCGCCCTTCGTTTCGCACATGGCTGCAGCGTTCGTCGCGATATATTCCGCAGATTCAAGATGAAATGCGCCGAGCGAATCTTCCGCTCGACCTTGCTTATGTCGCTATGATTGAAAGCGGGTTTTCATCCATTGCGCAAAGCCACGCGAGTGCGATGGGGATGTGGCAATTTATTGCTCCCACTGGTCAGCGTTATGGTCTTGCAATCGACTGGTGGATCGACGAGCGTCGCGATTTCGAAAAATCGACGAAAGCTGCGATCGGCTATATGACCGATCTTTATGAACAGTTCGGCTCGTGGTATCTGGTCGCGGCAAGTTACAACATGGGCGAAAATGGAGTTCGACGCTTGATCAAGCGTCACAAGACGAACAGTTTTTGGGATCTCGCCGACCGCGGCGCACTTCCAGAAGAAACTCGCGACTATCTTCCAAAAATGTTAGCTGCGATGCTGATCGCGAAGGCTCCAGCGCTTTACGGTTTCCGTGGTCTCGAGTTTCAGGCGCCCTATGCCTACGAATCGCTCGACGTCCCGGGCGGCACCGATCTTATCAACCTCGCGAATCATTTGGGCGTCAGCGAACGCGCTCTCACCGAGCTCAATCCTGAACTGCTCAAAGCTTTTATTCCGCGCGAAGTTAAGACTCATCGAATTCGTATTCCCAAAGGCTCGAAGATTGCCGTGTCCCAATACGTAAGCGGACAGTACGTGAACAACCCAGTTCGTACGATCCAGTAGGGAACAAGTGAGCTCGAAAGAAGCGCAAGAAATTTCAGCGACGGCTTTGAAGGCGGCGGCGACTCCGGCTTTGAGCTCAGTGCCGCTCGTCGTTCAAAAATATGGCGGCATGAGCTTAGCGACTCCTGAAAATATTCGCGCGGCTGCACGGCGCGTAGCGATTCTTCGAGCCAGTGGAACAAATGTCATCGCAGTCGTCAGCGCCATGGGTTCGGCCACTGATAAGCTTATCGAACTTGCTTACTCGGTCAGTCCCAAACCAAATCGCCGCGAACTCGACATGCTTTTATCGACCGGTGAACGCGTCAGCATGGCTCTCTTTTCGATGGCACTAACCGATGCACTGCTCGAACTTGCACCGATGGCAAAGGCCATTAGTTTTACAGGGTCGCAAGCCGGAATTCTGACTGACGAAAATCACTCCAACGCGCGGATCATCGATGTAAAGTCCATTCGCGTTCAGCAAGAACTCACTCGAGGCAACGTTGTTATCCTCGCCGGATTCCAAGGCGTTTCTCCGATCACGAAAGAAATTACGACACTCGGTCGCGGTGGCACAGACGTAACTGCCGTCGCGCTTGCGGCGTCGTTCAATGCAACCCGATGCGAAATTCTAAAGGAAGTTCCGGGTGTACTTTCGGCGGATCCAAAAATCGTTTCGGGTGCACGGCCTCTACCGAATCTTACACATCTGCAGCTCCTCGATATGACTTTTTGGGGTGCAAAGGTTTTGCATTATCGCAGCGTCGAACTTGCCTCGACGCATTCAGTTCCGCTTACCGTCGGTCTTGCGCATATCGGAAACGACCAGACACACAATAGTGTCACGCAGGTTTTTACAAATACGAACAGCATCG
>JAYSST010000061.1:0-5072 GCA_043720435.1 Bdellovibrionales bacterium | reverse complement strand
CTATCAAAACGATGCTTGCGGAAACAGCGTCGCTACGTGCTTTTGTAAAATGCAAAAGTAAAAGCGGCATGGTGCAAACAACCGCATAAATGGAAACCGTGAGAAACCGGCTGCGATTGCTTCGAGTAAACATCAGTCCCAAAGAATAAAGTGAGAAAAGTCCGGCTGCCGCAAACGAGATTGCAAGCCAGCGGGATGCCATGAGAGCGCTCCAATTCGTATTTGCAACGGCCGCGATGAAACCGAACAAAACACTAAAGAGTGGCTTATATTGGGCAGAGCTGCTGATGAACGGGTGATCGATAATTCTGCGACTCGACGTAATTCCCCAAATCTCTGAGTCCTCGAAGGAGAGAAAGAGTCCCGGCAGCACGGTAGCCACACAAAGCAGCGCTAGGATGACAGGAAGGTAACGTCGAACACTCTGCAGCATGGTTGTGATCATAACCTTGCCGAATCGCAGCTGGCGAGCGGAACATTTGAGTCGTGGCAACAGAAGCGAGAACTAAACTAATTTCGATCGTAATCCCTACGTTGGGGAGGCGTTCACTGGCCCGAACTCTAGAATCGGTTCGAGCCCTCGCTGGCGACTTCGAAATCATTGTCTGTGCCGACTCCAATGCCGATCATTCGCGCTTGCAAAAAATAACGACAGAAAAGATTTTTGCTAGTCCTGGTCCGGGAGCAAATCGCGCAAGAAACGAAGGCGCACGCCAAAGTAGCGGCGACGTCATTTGGTTTTTGGACGATGACACGGAAGTCTTCCATCTTGATGCCATCGAAACTCTGAGCTCGGTGTTCCGCGACCATACGATAATTGCGGCAGGTGGGGAATACTGTTCGGCGCCCTCATCGAGATTTAGCGAACGCGGGTACAACGCATTCTGCTCGGTTTGGCGCGCCTCAGCCGGCATTGAAAACCGAGAACTTTTACTAGGCGGAACGATCGCAGTAAGAAAAGTGGCGTTCGACGCTGTTGGCGGCTTTGACGCGCACATCGAGTATGGAGGTGCCGAAACACCATTTGTACAGCGTCTCAATGCCTGGGCGGAAGTTGGTCAGAGCGTCGTATTTAGTCATAAGTTAGATGTTACTCACCGCCCCGCTTCGAGGGGTGCTTCCGGGTGGATTCGTGTGGCAATGGCTCAAGGTCAGAGAATGAGTAAGACTTCTGCAGCCCTGCCTCGACTGACAACCCGAATTGCGCGAGCCCTGCGCGTTGTTCGGCGACAAGATCTGTCGACCAAGCTTTCGCTTTTCTTCTTCGGTATTCCGTTTATCGCAATCTCTCGCTTCGCCGTGCTAACGCGCCGTTAAGCCACGCCGATCGAAGACCGGCGTAAGTCTTTCGGTGCAACGCTCGCAAGCGAACCAGCGGCTTCAATGTTCGCATCATGAAAAAAGTAAAGGCGAAAAATCCGACGGCTGGTGGGGCACCGAGCGTACGTAGATTTGAATAAGGATTCTTCTGCCAACCAAATTCGAAAAATCGCTGATATAGTTTCATCGCTGATTTGTGGGTGCGCAGATGCTGAATCCGTTCGGGAACAAAAACGCAAACTTGAGTCATTGGTAGGTGGGGCAAGTTGTTTTCACGCCATCTCGCCCCCGCACCCTGGAGATAGGCTTTGCGGAAAAATTTTCGGGCCGTCATTTGCGGTGCGTGACCGATTTCAAGCTCCCGAAAAAACAGCAGACGATGGCCGGCGCAGGCAATGCGTGTACAAAGTCCGGTTTCCGCGCCACCGAAGCCAATGGCCTCGTCAAAGGACCACGAATTAAAAAGCATCGCTCGCTTTTTCAGAGATAGATTTCCACCAAGCAATTGCGTGGTACCAAAGTTATTGGTGGCTTGTCGCCTGAGCCAATCATGAGCAATGTTTTGGTAAACCGCATCCCACAGCGAATGACTTCCCGTAAGTCGATACGGTCCGCCAACCGCCACTGCTGAATCGTTAAGGCGGTGGCAACTTGCGTGATCCGCGACGAACGTGTCGTTGTCCAGAATCATATCGTCGTCGAGAAACAAGACGATATCTCCGCGCGCACGTTCAAGACCTTTATTTCTAGCGAAGTTAACTCCGAGGCGACCGGTCTCGAGATACCCGAATGCGACTTGGCTATTGGCTCCCATCGAGTTGACCATGGTACGCAGCTGCTGCTGCGGAAGATTGGCGACGACCAAGACTTCGAATAAAAAATCTGCGCGTTGACGCTTTAGCCGTTCGAGGAGGCCGCGAAGATGCGGGCTTTGGCCGAGCGTAGGAATGACGACGGTGACTTCGCAATTCACGAGTTCCGCCATCGACTGATCAAGTGGTATTCAAGAAAATATCTAACCTTCAATATCGGTCGCCACACCCACTTGTAAAATCTCGGCGCTTTCAACGAAAACCACGCGGACGGTTCAGTGAGGAGCCAGTGATTCGCCGCTATGTGTTCGCCATACATCTGTTGGAATTGTCCAAGCAGCCATCCCACGCCCCAGCGCAGTTTCCCGAACGGCCCTAGTGCTTTTCCGTACAGCCATCCCACGCCCCAGCGCAGTTTCCCGAACAGGCACTGCAACTTTCCGAAGAGCTCGTGGAGGGCGCCGTAAACTCGAGGCAATTGACCGTGCAAGTAGGCGATCAGACGACGGACCTGTCCAAAGCCTCGGCGCACTTGTCCCGATAACCATTGGAGGCGTCCGTAGGTCCAAAGCAATTTTCCGAATAGCCACTGCAAAAATCCGTAGAGCCGATGAAAAACCCCAATAAGCTGCGGCATCCGTCGACCATAAAAGATTTTGTAATATCCGCCGAGTCTTCCAAAAAAAAGCGGCACTTGCACCTGGCACGCGTCGGCTGCGAGGTCCCGGAACCGCTTGGTGCTGTAATAGGTTTTGCGCGCAGACTCGCGATAGCAATGGCGTACGAAATAGAAAATCTTGCGCGAGTAAACCGCATACAAGTTATAGCAAAAATAATAGACACTGAGCATCTGATCGCGCGCCCCGAAATAAACGCGTCGACAATGATGTCTTATGAAATAGTAAAATTCGACGCAAAGATGACGTAAAAAATAGTAATAACGTCGCGAGAATTCCGCGTACAAATGCCGGGTCTGATAGTAAGTGCGGCGCAAATGTTCACGAGATTGATGACGAAGATAATAGAAACTGCGACGAGAAAAATCGGCCATCTTGGTGGTCCCGAATTGATAATTCCGTCGGATATAAACATCGGAAAATCCACGTAAGTAGGCGAGAGGTCGGTCTGTTTCGATCAGAGTAAAAAAGAAGACAAGCGGGGCGAGCAATATTCTGCCGAGCGGAAATTCGGACATTGTTTTGACGGCGCCGCGCACGTAAATGTGCGGTCCGGCACTGACGAAAAAATGTCGATGAACTTTCGCATCCAGCGTCATTCGATACATCAGGTTTGCTGAAGGACCCAATCGATTCATTTTGAGAAACAGGTCGTCCGAGTCACGTAGCTCGCGCAAATGGCGAACGCAGGATTTCGGAATCTGGCGAATTCGAGCACCGAGCCGCGCAGACTTCCAAACAAAAAAGTTGTCCTCGGAGCCATAGCTTGAAAAAGCATCTGCGAATCCGCCTAGTTTTAGGAAAAAGGAATTCTGAACTGCGATGAACATCGATGTTGCTCGTTCGAAACCGATGTGTTCGGGGCGATCTGCAAGTTGAAGGACATCAAAATCGATTGCACTTACGCGCTCACGCAGCAAATCGGGATCCGAAATGACTACATCTGAATCGATGAAGAGAAGAGTTGAAGCTTCGAGACTATCGGCGACCGTCGAGGCCCAAGCTGCGCCGACGTTTCTTATAAAACCCGCTCGCCAATCTTCGCTCCAAGCGTAGCGGGGCACAGCGATAACAGCGTAGTCATTCAAGTCCCCAGGAACGAAATTCTTTTCAAACTCATCAAATCCACTTTCGTAGTCAACGGCGACAATTGTTTCGCATTCACCGGGAGTCGGGAACGCGCGGACGATTGAATCTAGACACTTCATGAGGGAGTCGAGATCCTGTTTATTGCCCGTCCAGCGAAACGGAACAATCGCAGTAAACCGATAAAAGGGATATCGGCGGCGGTCGAGTGCGAGACGCGATTCTGCTTCCTCACGGTTGCGCATGCGCCACGGACCCAATTCGCCAGGAATAAACCACTCGCACGGCGCGGGCTCGACTTTTATTTCGGGGTGATGAAAAGCCAGTGCATCAAGTTCGAGGCGCAATTCGTCGGGCGGAAGAAATCCGCTCTGATGGAATGACCCGCCGGGCGTTAGGAAGATGAGGGATCCTCTTTTGCCGTTGAATAATGTTTCGGGAATCCATTTTGACCAAGGCACGCCGATGCTCGGCAAAACGACCCACCGGGCGTTCCAACGTTGACTGATTAGAACGACTTTTTCCTTCGATAGCGGCTGGTCGACGGCGACATAAACTTCGTCAAACAGGCCTGTTAGGTCGGGTGAAAGAAATAGCTCGAGGCCCTGGGTCCAATGCAACATCAGGGCGAATCGCGCACCCTCTGTTTTTTCGGCGATGTCGAGAAGGGCCGTGAGAATGAAAAACTCGTCCGAGAAGTCACCGCTGAGGACCACTCGCATTCCACGCGAGGCCGCGTTTCGTGCATCGGTAACCCAAGCGTCGATAGACTGATCTGCCGGACGAAGAGCGCCCAACATCAGTGGGTTCGATAATGTCATCGGAACCTTGTCTGATACCGCTATCAACCGATCGGCGTTCAAATCCGGCCTCTAAATTTTCTAACGCGCGCGCTCCACTGGTAGGTCGCGAAATAATAAATTTTCCGAACGGGATAAGTCAGTTTGCGCAATAGCGCCTTTATCAAGATCCGAATGCGTCCGGTTGCTGTGCCGACGCGGTATCCGATGATTCGCAGTTTCCAAACCGAACTACGTGCCCGGTCGATCGTCACCGGAACCCGCCAAAGTGAACTTTGTAGTCGTCCAATGACGACCGGCACTCGCCAGAGTTGTCCATGAATAATGTCGATGGGAACGCGCAGGCGCCAGAGTTGTCCGCGAACGATGTCGATGGG
>JAYSST010000060.1:0-5081 GCA_043720435.1 Bdellovibrionales bacterium | reverse complement strand
TTGCCGGTTTTGCTTTTGATTTCGCCATAATGAATGTCGCCTCTATGGAATTGTGGACTAAGGAGTCACACGTCTTTATTGTGAATCCACTTGAGAATCAAGGCTTACGAATAGCAGGAGCCCTGCACGCGATGACTGAAATCCAAAACCCAGGCGATGAGACTTCGAACAATACCCGCCGGGTAAAGGGTCGCAAACGACGCATACTGCTTGTGACGATTTTCCTGAGTTTCATTTTCATAGCCGCTGCGGGTGGAGTCATCGCTGTCTGGCTAATCCAGCTTGATCACGAAATCGCGCTACGATTTGAACAAAAACGATTTGCTCCCCCAGTGGAATTCTTTTCGGCACCTGAACTGATTCGGACCGGCCAAATGCTTCAGCCGGACGAACTCATGGCCATCTTTGCGCGACGAGGGTATCGCCTGCGCGAGTTCGGACAGCCACTTCAACCCTCGGACGCCAGTCGCTGGCCAGGCGACGGATGTTTGTCGCTGCTTCCAAATGGCGGCGTTGCCGAGGGAACGCACGTCAAATCGTGCGTCGCCTTTCGACACCAACCAAACACAAACACAAAAGCAGATACGGACACAGATCCGTCCGACCAGCCAGTAGCCTCCGAGCCTGTACAAATTATTGCTTTCGGCGATGGCAATGAAGTCGTCGGAACTTTTGCCGGAGCAAATCCCCGATCGGTTGAAACGGCCGTTCTTGATCCAGAATTGTTTGCGCAATACTATGGCGACAAACCGACTCTTCGAACGGAAGTGAACCTGGGCCAGGTTCCTCCGGATTGCAAAGATGCCCTGCTTGCAATTGAAGACCCAGGATTTCTAGATCACGCCGGTATCAGTTTCACTGGGCTGGCTCGCGCGACGTTGACAAACCTTCGGCGCGGTCGATTCGCGCAAGGCGGCAGCACGATCACGCAGCAGCTCGTGAAAAACTATTTCCTCACCGAGGAAAAAACTTTGAAACGAAAGTTGACCGAGATTGCGATGGCATTCTTGGTTGAGCGACGAGCTTCGAAGGAAGACATTCTCGAAACATATTTGAATTTGATTTATATGGGTCAGAACGGTCCGTTCGAAGTTCGTGGTTTCGCGGCAGCCTCGCAGCACTACTTTGCAAAACCAATCGACGGTCTCGACCTACCCGAGTGCGCAACATTAGCCGCGGTCTTAAATAGTCCCGGCATGTACAATCCGTTTTTAAAACCTGAGGCGGCAATGAAGCGTCGCACACGCGTGTTAGAAAAAATGCGCGAAACCGGACGCATCGATAACGAGCAGCTGACAAAAGCAAACGCAACGGCTCTTCCCAAGAACCCGGCTCGTCTAATGACAGAACCGGCGCCGTACTTTGTGAAGGCAGTCCGAAAAGAACTCGACGGCTTGCAGTTGGATCTATCGCAGGGTTTGCGCGTCTATACGACGCTAGATCTGCGGTCTCAGGAAGCGGCTCAAAAGGCGGTACGCCAGGGACTCGAGCGGCTTGAGACGACGAACCCACTGATTAAAAAAATCAAAGCATCGGGCAAGAGTCTCGAGGCGCTGCTCGTTGCAAGCGATCCGTCGTCGGGATTCATCACTGCGATTGTCGGCGGTCGAAGTTATTCGGCGACACAATACAATCGCGCGATCGAAAGTCGGCGTCAGGTCGGATCGGTCATGAAGCCGTTCGTCTACCTCACGGCTATCGAAACCGGTTCGCGCGACGGCGCACCCTTCACACCTGAAACGACGATCGACGACGATTCGTTCACAGTAAAGTACGAGGGCCAAACTTGGACACCAAAAAATTACGACGGAAAATATCGCGGCGAAGTTCCCCTCTGGTTTGCACTTCTCGAGTCGTTAAATACTTCGGCGGCTCGCCTCGGCCAAGAAGTTGGAATTAAAAACGTGATCGATGTTGCGCGACGTTTAGGTGTAACTTCAAAACTTGAAAATGTTCCTTCGCTGGCGCTTGGAGCGTTTGAACTCGCTCCCCTTGAAGTCTTAACTGCCTACACGTCACTCGCGCGCCTTGGTTCGCGTGTTCCACTGTCGACACTTTACCGCGTTGAAGATCTCGCCGGCACAGAATTGCATAGCTTCCGGCCAACCGCAGAGTCCGCGGTGACTCCTGAAGCGACTAGCATTCTCGTAGGAATGATGAAAAACGTCATTGATCACGGCAGCGGTCGTGGCGCGCGTGCACTTGGTTTGATCGGTGGCGCGGCTGGAAAAACTGGAACCACCAACGACAAAAAAGATTCTTGGTTCGCCGGCTTTTCGCCAAACCAAGCGGCGGTTGTTTGGGTTGGGTACGACGATAACACTTCGCACGGATTGACCGGAGGAAGCGGCGCTGTTCCCATCTGGGGACAATTCATGGTTGGAGCACAGAAGCTCTCGAAAGACGCCGCTGCCTCTCTCGACTTTTCGTGGCCCGATGGTGTGCAAAACAAAGTGCTTGGGCAAGCCGATCTGGATAAATACCCAGGCATCGGCGGACTTGTAAAACCGCCCGTCGATCTGATCGAGCGTAAAGCCGAGACGGCAAAAGGCTTCTTCTAGTTGAGTGTGACCGAAACCATGCCCATGTCGAGATTCACCCACCGCTTTGTCTTTGCGAAGTAGAGCCGAGTCTTTACCTTCAGGTCGAAAGGTCGGCTGTGAGCTTCAATATTTTGAGTGCTGTAAGATTTAACCGGCAGATAACTCACGTACGAAGACCCGTCGATTTTCAGATCGATGCGTAGCTGTTCAACGAACGACGGTTCGCGTTCTTCGGGATCCTGAAAACGTACCGTCGACAATTTCGCGCGGTGCCCTTTTTCAGACTCGTAAAGACATTCTGCTGGTGCGGCATCAGCGAGATAAAAGCCGGCTGCCACTTCCTCCGTTGCAGCAAGCGTCGCCTGCGCCTCTTTCCAGCCCGGAGTCTTGCTGTAAATTGACGATTTAAAAACGCGCACAACTTCGACCGACATATCAAAGCGTTGTGGGCATCGGCTGGCATCAAGAGCTAAGGCCGAATTCGCGAAAAGAAGTACGGACAGGAGCGACAGGATCTTGAGCGTCATAATTGGTTCCCTCGAGTTACAGCAAATGAATGATTTGAAGGCTTAGATAGCAGATTTGGTTGCCAGGCGGTTATCAGAATTGTGTTAGTTCGCATCTGTACTGATCGCGGACCTGCTCTTGCTATGTAAGTTCTGGAGGAAGCCCGAATCGACTCGAACTGCAATATAATGCATCCGAGCTCAGGTTCGGTGCGCCACCAGGGTCAGAGCGACACCGATGCGAGCAGCAAGTGGTGTAGTTTTCACCCTGGGTCAACCGGAGGAAAAACTTTGAGCGCCTTGGTTTCGAACCGAACAGAATCAACAGCCCAGTCCGCGACCGTTGTCGCGAGCACGTCGGCGCAGGCGATCGAATTGATTCGTTCGGGCGATGTCTTGGCGTTGCGTGTTCCTTCGACCGGTCGGGTCCTCGGTTTTCACGGGACCGAAATGCAAGTGGCCGAGCTCGCTCCTGAAATTTGGACCGCAATGTTTAAAGGTCAGAATTCGCCGAGCTTGACCGAAACTGAGCGTGAAGCTCTGAACGAACTTTCGTTATGGAAAATCGCTAAGACTCCAGCTTCCGAAGGTGGAGCTCGCGACGCCCGTATCGAGCCGGCGATCCGATCGCTGACGATCAACATCGCACAAATCTGCAACCTGGCCTGCTCCTACTGTGCAGCCGGTGGCGACGGTACATACGGATCGAAGGTTAAGACTCCCGAGATGGAGCGAACGCTCGCTCAGCTTGCCAGCTTGCTTTCGTACGTCCCACGCGGTGATCAATTTGTGATTACGTTCCTCGGCGGTGAACCGCTGCTTTACCCAGATATCATCCGCACCATCGTACGCGATGCTCGGTTGCTGACGGCGGGTCGCGAAATCGATCTACGTTTTGACATCGTGACCAACGGAACTTTGGTAACTGCAGAACTCGCCGAAATGCTTGCCGAAATGAAAGCGGGCGTCACCGTTTCGATCGACGGAGCCCCCGAAGACAACGACAAAGCTCGTGTGACGAAGTCTGGAAAAGGCTCGAGCGCGATGATTTTAAAGGGCCTTGCGGAACTTATCAAAGTTCGCGCGCGCTTAGGCTCGCTGACGGCGGGCGCGGTCTTCGGCTCGCATAATTTGAACGTAGTCGCGGCTTGGAAGTTTTTGAGCGAGTTCCCATTCGACTCGATCAAATTCGACTTCGCTGCTGAAATCGGCGATGAGTTTTCGTCACGACGATTCGCACAAGGTGTCGTTGAAGTGGCCGACCTTGCCTTCAAAAAGGGCGGCGAGGCGGAGTTGCGCCGGCTCCACTCGTTCGACCACCTTTTCCGAACGCTCGACGACCAAATTCGCATACAGAACCATTGCTTGGCGGGCAAAACCCACTTGCAGCTCGATACTGACGGCAAGTTTACAGCCTGCCAGTGGTTCGTGGGTCAAAAGGACGAAACGCTTGGCGAGGGGCTAACGCTCGATCTGACCGCAAAAAACAAACGACTCTTAGCTTTCGCCGATCCGCTGATCGAGAAGAACGGCTGCGGGACTTGCTGGGCTCGCCACATCTGCGGTGGCGGCTGCATGTCTGTCAATAAAGTGAAAACAGGTAATAAGCATCAGGCCGACCAAGCCTTCTGCGAAAGAACACGAACCATCATAGCCAAAGGAATTGAACGTTATGCTGAAGCAAGATATCAACAACCAAGTGGAACAGACGGAGTCGCAAGTGAAATTTATTAAAGTTTTGAAGCCTTTCGGTTCTGCTCTTGGGCCAGCTCCAACAACTCAAGAAGTCACAAGCTTTAACCGAGAGATCGGCGAATCGTCTGTTTCTTCGAGTGCGACTCAAACTTCATTGCAATCGACTGATGCGAACATTACGAATGTCGCTTCGGCTGAACGTCGTCCCGGCGGCGGCTGTATTCCTGTTTCAGGATTGCATCGCTAAAACGCTTGCGGTTAAGGCGCGTGGAGATTCATGGTTTCGACACGCTGGCGTAAAATTTTAGTTGAAGTTTCACGCCACGTGTCCCGCCTC
>JAYSST010000059.1:0-5084 GCA_043720435.1 Bdellovibrionales bacterium | reverse complement strand
TCGAGCGTTCGGTTACGATTACTTACGAAAAATTGGTTTACGTACCAGTAGCTGATCTCAAGAAGCAAGTTGCTCAGGCGATCGAATTTACAAGGAAGTATGAGCAGCCACTCGCAACCGGCGAAGTGACTCTTTACAACCGGTCGGTCACAAATAACTATTTTTACTCCGCCTTCAATTTTGAATTTTCGACGAGTGGAAACATGTTTATCACGCGTAACAGCTGGAATCTCATGTTCGAAGGCCAGGTCGGTGACGCACAATTCGCAGTTCCGCACTCGGGATCAGGTATCGGCGAAGTCGTCGATCTTGGGATTAAAGATTTAGCTGCGGTCGGAGCAAGTGACTTTCCAGATCCGAACACTTATTCACGTAAGCGAGCAAAGGTGGTAAAAGGACATACCTACGCCATTTACCATTACGACGGCGGTGATAGCGATATGGGACTCCAGACGAAGGGTCTCTTATGGGGTGCCGTTCAAGTCATCGATCTCGATAAAGATGCAAAGTGGGTTCAACTCAAATTCCGCCGCATCAAAATTTCGGCGCCGGATCATTTTCAAAAGTGGATTCCACTTCAGATCACGCCTGATGTGTTGAAAACAACGCTGACTGATACGAATGATCGGTCGTCCTACTTTCACCCATTCATCATGAAACGCGGAGACGCTGGCTCGCACTACTACGATCAGATGTATCTCAATTCCTACAACGGAACCAAACTGAGCACGGACCCACGCCCGTATGGCGCAGGCCGCGGTTTCGCGAAGTTAGGAACGGCGCTGACCCGAGACAATGCCACCCTTGCAGATATAGAATCACTGCGTGGCCGATTTAAGCGCGACATCGACCTCAGCACGGGCGATCTCATCGCTGGCTACTTCGAAAATTATTACGACATTACGGTTGTCGTCATTCGAGTGGAGCGCGTGAACGCGGACAAGTCTGTCGACCTTTCGATCCGTTATCTCCAACGCGGCAAAACCGCTTACTCAGACGACAAGGACTGATCGAGACCCTGACGAGCTCGGGCGGCGAGGCGCGGTTTATGCTTCCAATCCTTATGGAGGCTGCGACCATGAAACTATACAACCCGCCGCTGATTCAAGAGGCCAGCTTTCTTCTGCCTCTACTGTTGATAGCGAATACATGCTCATCGGCTGAAGCTGGAGATTCGAAACTTTGTGCGGTACCGGGAGCCTCAGCAGAGCGTGCGGTCTTGCGAATCGGCGAGATCGACTCGATGGGAACTCCAGAGAACGAGCCGCTGTTGAAGGCCGAGCACTTTGGTATCAGGTACACGAGCAATCTTATCGTCGCCGATCTCGCATGGGATTGTCGCGTGAGCCGACTCAACGAACTTCTGAAGCGCACTCGTGCTTGCATCGTCGAGGCGCACGGCAATGCCTACGTCGTGTTTCAAATTCCGAATGCGGCTTCTTACCAGCAGTACAAAAGTGTCGAAGCCGACTTCATCCGGAGCGAGTGCATCGAGCGCATCTCGCCTACTCTCGATTTGCGATCACAGAAGATAAGCTTACACCGCTGAATCCCGACTAACGTCGGACGTGTGCTTAATGAACGTGTGTCTCGGGAGAGAGGCTGAGATAGTCGGTCATGAGCAAAACCGCCGACTATGTCATAACGAAATTAGTTAAAACATATAACAAATCAAAAGTTCTCGATATCGCAGAACTCGGGTTTCGGGGCGGTCAATTCATTGCTCTCATGGGCAAGAATGGCAGCGGCAAGTCGACACTACTAAGACTTCTCGCCCGCCAAGAACTCTTCGATTCGGGCGATATTCACTTTCGCGGCGAATCGTTATCAACCACGACCATCGAAATCAATCCGCTGATGACATTCATTTCTGAAGAACACGAATTACCGTTCACAGTTCCAATTTCTTACTGGATCGACGCCAACCGTAGATTGTATCCGGATTACGACGAGAAGCTTTTAGCACGTTTGCTTCAAGTTTTTGAAATCGACGCAACGAAGACCTTTCATAGCCTATCGCGCGGACAAAAAATGAAAGCGTTACTTTGCGTTGAGGCGCCGAAGCGACCGATGCTTTATCTGCTGGATGAAATCACTGCGGTTTTGGATTCCGGGTCTAGGTGGTCCTTGATGCAATTCTTGGCCGAAGAAATAGCGCGCGGCTGTTTAGTCGTCATGAGCACCAATATCGCAGGTGAGCTGCAAGGGTTTGCAACAGACGTAGTATTGATGAACAAGGGCGCGATTGCCTTCACATCGCCCGTTGCAAATTTGAAAGGTCATTACCGGAAGGTGCGGATACATCGAACACACAACGAGAAAGCGCTGAAGGAAGCTGGAGCGCGACGGATCAGTTTCAACACGGATTCGAACTGGATCTACATGCATGATCGCGGTTCAACTCATCCGCTTCTAACAGCTGCGGAAGAAGATCAGCGCGAGGTCACAATCGCTGAAATACAATCCTTCTTCACTGCGAGCCAGGGAGAAATATGAATACCTTCGTAGTGAAAATCGCTGCTCGCTACGTGCGTTTAACCGTTACACTTTGGGCGATCGCTGTATTTTGCGATTTGATCGTTTCAAAATTGTATGGATCAGATACCCCTCGAATCCTTACCTCGGTCATCTGCGTGCTCTTCAGCACTTTGCTTGCGTCAGGCCTTATGAACCAGAGCCGGTGGGTCGATCTCTGGCGCCGCAAAAGTCGAAACGTGAGGAACTTCTGGGCCGTGATCGCATTCGTGTTGCTTCTGAACTTGCTAGCAAATGTCGGGGCCTATTTTTTAACGACCCGTTTTCTCGGACGAACTGACGAATTATTCTCTGCTATGAGTGCCGTCGAAGTGCTCGTTGTCCTTATTTTAGTTTACACATTCTCGCTCATTTCGGTGTTTGATCCTCGCATGCTGCTCGAACGGCAAAAAATGCGGCCGGCGCGACAGCTTTTCGGAATGATGGGAGTTTTCATTTGGCTCTTTATCTTCTTCCCACTTTTTGTTTATTCGAGACTGCTCGGATATTCATTTCTCGAAGTATCGCTACTCTGCTGGTTTTTTCTGAAAAACGGTTTTTTAAAATTCTCTGTTCGGCGCGTCGTGCGAACTCGCATGCTCCTCGTGAGTCTCGCCGTCTTGCTATTACTAACGACGACCGTCTATCAAATCGAGGTCCGGAAACCAGATCATGCATTTGGACTTCTCGGCTTCTTAGTTCCAAAGAAAGAGTGGCTATTTACAAACCTTGAAACAATTGACCGTCCTTCGGAGTGGGTTAACTGGGTCAAGCATTCCAAGAATTTGTCGACGGAAGAACTGATCGCGTCGCTCGCGAAACTACAAGAGATATGCCCAGCGCAGCCGTCTGATTCTCCTTCGATTATCCAGTGCCTCGAGGCTCGGGCGGACTATTCGAACTCCATGATCCCGAATGAACGTACAGGCGGCGAAACCACCGAAGATCAGATTCACCAGTTGCTTGCATCGCCACTTGAATACTCGCAGCTAACCGGTTTGATGTTAGCGCGCGGCCTTTCGGGTTTCTCGTCCGAACTGAAACGAAAAATCGAGAACATCGGCAACACGCCCGGAAACTTGAGCCCCGTCGCCCAGGTAACAATGGAAACCCACAGCGCGACCTCGCGCAACCGAGTGCGAATCATCATTCGAGATTCTTTCGCAAAATAGGTCGCCAATAAAAAACCCAGACATTTTCGTATCTGGGTTTTATACGCGAAAAACGCACGAGTCGCAGAAACTTACTAGTAGCGGTAGTGTTCTGGCTTGTACGGGCCGGACTTTTCCATACCGAGATACTTCGACTGCTTGTCAGAGAGAGTTGTGAGTTTCACGCCGATTTTGCCGAGGTGAAGACGCGCCACTTTTTCGTCGAGCTCTTTCGAGAGACGGTAGACGCCAACTTCTTTGTACTTCTCGCGGTTCATCCAAAGTTCCATTTGCGCAAGAACTTGGTTCGTGAACGATGTCGACATTACGAACGATGGGTGACCAGTCGCGCAGCCGAGGTTTACCAAACGGCCTTTAGCCAGAACGATAATTTCAGTTCCGCTCTTCAGCGTGTGGATATCAACCTGTGGTTTCACTTCGCGTGTTTGCGAGTTCTTATTGAGCCACGCCATATCGATTTCGATGTCGAAATGACCGATGTTGCAAACGATCGCGCGGTTTTTCATCGCGGCGAAATGCTTTTCAGTGACGATGTCGCAGCAGCCAGTTGTAGTGACAAAGATGTCGCCGAACGAAGCGGCGTCTTCCATTGTCGTCACTTCGAAACCTTCCATAGCTGCCTGGAGTGCGCAGATTGGATCGATTTCAGTAATTACAACGCGTGAACCGTAAGAACGCATCGAATGCGCGCAACCTTTGCCCACATCACCGTAACCAGCGATGACGACAACTTTACCAGCAAGCATTACGTCTGTCGCGCGCTTGATACCGTCAGCGAGAGATTCGCGGCAACCGTACAAGTTGTCGAATTTAGATTTAGTTACCGAATCGTTCACGTTGATAACTGGCAACTTCAGCAGGCCTTTGGCATGCATCTTCTCGACGTTATGAACGCCTGTTGTCGTCTCTTCCGAGATTCCAACGAGCTGCTTCAGCATTCCGACAAAACGCGCTTCGTGCATCATGTTTGTAAGATCGCCGCCGTCATCGAGAATGAGGTCGTAACCTTCTGCTCCCCAGCCCGCGATCGACTGCTCAACACACCAGCTGTACTCTTCTTCGGTCTCGCCTTTCCAAGCGAACGTCGGAATGCCTGCCGCTGCCATCGCAACAGCTGCGTGATCCTGAGTCGAGAAGATGTTGCAGCTCGACCAACGAACGCGTGCGCCGAGAGCAACCAGTGTCTCCATAAGAACTGCAGTTTGAATCGTCATGTGCAGGCAACCGGTGATGCGCGCACCTTTCAGCGGTTTCTTTGCGCCAAATTCTTCGCGGAGAGCCATTAAACCTGGCATCTCTGTTTCTGCGAGATTGATTTCTTCACGACCCCAACGCGCGAGATCTTCGAAAACTTTTGCATCTTTCATTGCCGCTTCGACAACGCGGTAATCGGCTTTG
>JAYSST010000058.1:0-5089 GCA_043720435.1 Bdellovibrionales bacterium | reverse complement strand
ATCAAATCCATATCTCAAACGAAAAGCTTCAGAGAAAAAACGTATCGCTCGAAGATCTCAAACAGACACTCGCAAAAATCAGCGAGAATACGACCGGTGGATTCATCGACATCGGCGAAAAAGAATTTTTAATTCGGCCCATAGGGCGGGCGGTCACTCTTGAGGACATCGAGAACTCTCTCGTGGCGCTTCACTTTGGCAAACCGGTTCTCGTCAAAGATGTCGCCGAAGTTAAGATTGCAGCCAAACCCAAACGCGGTGAAGGCAGCATAAACGGCAAGCACTCGGTTATCATGACACTTCAGAAACAGCCGAACGCGAGTACGATTGAACTTACTCGCGCGATCGAGCGCGAACTAAAGGCAATGGAAAAGTCACTGCCTGCAGGCGCGAAACTCGAAACCGACCTGTTTAAACAGTCGCATTTTATTGAATCCGCTATTGGAAATGTGGAAGAGGCGCTTCGCGATGGAATTATCATGGTCGCGATCATCCTATTTTTGTTTCTTATGAACTTTCGAACCACGGGGATCACACTTGTCGCTATCCCCTTGAGTCTTCTCATCACCGCCATCATTTTCCACATTTTCGGTATCACGATAAACACGATGACGCTCGGAGGTCTCGCCATCGCCATCGGCGAATTGGTCGACGACGCGATCGTGGATGTTGAAAACGTCTTTAGACGGCTTCGCGAAAACCGTGCCGCTGGTTCTCCGAAAGGGAATTTACGAGTCATCTATGAAGCTTCGAGCGAGGTGCGAAATTCGATTGTACTCTCGACGATCATCGTCGTGCTCGTCTTCATCCCACTTTTCGCGCTCGGAGGAATCGAAGGGCGATTGTTTGTCCCGCTCGGTGTCGCTTATATTATTTCGATTCTTGCTTCGCTCTTCGTTTCTTTGACCGTGACACCTATTCTCTGCTCGTATCTCTTGCCGAACTCAAAGGCTGTACACGATCAGGACGATGGCCGTTTGGTTCGCGGACTAAAGCGCTTCGCAGTGAAAATTTTAGATTGGACACTACCACGACCGATCTTAATTCTTGGGCTCGCTGCGGTCTTGCTATTAGGAAGTCTTGCGCTCTTGCCAATGATGGGCCGAAACTTTCTGCCCGATTTTAACGAAGGGACAGCGACGATCGGAATCGCCGCTTCACCTGGAATTTCTCTCGCGGCCTCCGATAAACTTGGAATCAAGATCGAACAGGCCATACTCTCGGTTCCAGAAGTGAAATCCACAGTGCGACGGACAGGTCGCGCCGAAATGGACGAGCACGCGGAAGGCGTCCACTGGCACGAGGTCGACGTTGACTTCAAACCTGACGGTCGCGCTCGCGAGATTGTTCTTCAAGAGATTCGCGAAAAAATCGAAAAGACCGGCGACGTTTTCGTCAACCTCGGTCAACCGATCAGCCACCGGCTGGATCACCTGCTCTCAGGCGTAAGAGCGCAAATTGCGATTAAAATTTTCGGACCGGATCTTGGCGAACTCCGCCGTCTTGGTGGCGAGACCTTCGATGCACTTCAAGGAATCGATGGCGTCGTGGATCTACAGACCGAGCCCCTCGTTCTGATTCCGCAACTTAAGATTGCGATCGACCGGGAGGCCGGGAGTAAATATGGTATCCGCAGCGGCACCCTCGCGGAAGATCTGGAAATCGCGCTGAACGGTGCGACAGTTGCGCAGATTCTCGAGAATCAAAAGATGTTCGATGTCACGGTGCGCCTCGATGAAAACTCTCGCGCGACGCCCGATCGAATATCAGAGACTCTCGTCAAATTCTTGCCGACAGCTCAAGCCGTGAAACTCTCTGAAGTCGCAAACGTGTATGAAGGCACTGGGCCCAACATGATCAATAGAGAAGATATGCAACGAAGGATTGTGATCTCGGCAAACACACAGGGGCGCGATCTTGGGAGTGTCGTGGGCGACATCAAAACGGCGCTCGATACAAAGATTAAATTGAGTGAAGGCTATTTCATCAAACTTGGTGGGCAATTCGAAAGCCAGCAAGCCGCTTCAAAGCGAATCTTTTGGTTGGGCTTACTCGCTGTGTTGGGAATTTTCTTCGTTCTTTTCGTTCACTTCAAATCCACCATTTTGAGCCTTCAGGTTATGATGAACATCCCGCTCGCACTAATTGGTAGTATCGTCGCAATCTTTATAACAGAGAGAACACTATCTGTTGCGACCCTTGTTGCCTTTATCACCCTCTGCGGAATTTCGACTCGCAACGGTATTCTTCTCATCAGCCACTACCTGCATTTGATGAAAGAAGAGGGAGAGGAATTTAATGCGAAGATGGTCATTCGCGGTTCGCTCGAAAGAATGGTTCCGGTGCTAATGACTGCTTCAACGGCAGCGTTAGCACTTGTTCCCTTACTTCTCTCGCGCGGTCAGCCTGGCAAAGAAATTCTGTATCCTGTAGCAGTCGTCATCGTAGGAGGTCTCGTATCGTCGACGTTGCTCGACCTCGTAGTCACGCCGACCGTTTTCTTGAGATTTGGCAAGAAGGCCGTTTCAAAGTGTTTAAAGGACAGTCCACAACACGAACAAGGAGAATGGAAATGAAGAGTCTAATGATGATTTTGGTACTAGGGCTTGCGGGTGCAGCGCAGGCGCATGACGAGGGCCACGGACCAAAACTCGCCGACACGGGCAAATATGGCGGGCTTGTATCAGCGGTGATCTTAAAATCCGATGCGGCAAAAGGTGCGGCCGCAGCACTTGTCTATAAAGCCGAACTTGTAAGATCAGCGGACGGAACGACGCGTATTTATCTTTACGACACGGCGATGAAGCCGGTCGATTCAAAGGGCTTCGAAGCTAAAGGTTCGGCATCACTTGCGGCAAAGGTGAAAGGAAAATGGAAGTCTGTCGATTTCCCCATGGTACTGAAAGATAAATCATTTCTCGGCACCATGCCGAAACCAGAAGCGAAACCATACAACATCGACGTGACGTTAAAGCGCAACGGCAAAGAGCTTCTCACGGCTTTCGACAATCTCGACTAAGGAGTTTAAAATGAAGTCACAGACTGCTCTCATCGTCTCGGTTTTGACCGGAATAACTCTTGCGACATCAGTGGGCGAAGCGATTTCGATTCGATTCGAGGATCTTCCTCGCCTTGTCACTGAAAAAAATGAAAACGTTAAGGCGTCGGCATTTGCCGTAAAGGCACAATCTGAACGAGCGGGTTATCTCACCCGTTCGTTTCTTCCACAGTTGTCGGCCTCAGTGGGACAAGAGGAATTTAAAACCGGGTCGACCCCGTCCGCCCAGCAGGAGTATTGGCGGATTGAAGGTTCACTGAATTTATACCGCGGCGGTCGTGACAAACTTGAAAATCAAATTCGTGACGGGCAACGCGAGTTAGCAGGACTCAATTATTCTAGCGAAATTCAAAGAGAACTGCGCGAGGCCAAACGGGCGTACTGGCAAGCATTAGCCATCACGAAACTCATCGCGGAACGAAAAGAAGCGCTCGACAAAAACGAGACTAATTTGAAGTCTGCCCGCCGAAGAGCGGGAGCCGGGATAACTACGACTGCGGATGCCGCGCAGTTTGAACTTCACAAACTAACGCTCGAGCGTGACATAAAAAAATTAGATCTCGAGCATCACCGCGTTGTGAATTTGCTAAGCGTTGCGCTTGCTCTGGACCAACACGAAAACATCGAAATCGCCGGCGACTTCCCAGGCGTTGATAGTGCGACGCCTGTAAAAGCGCTCGAGGTCGCAAAGCAGCTTGAGGTCCGCAACTATCAAGAGCTCCAACGAGTCGACGAACTGAGGGCTTCACGTTTGTCGAGGTGGTTCCTCCCGAGACTCGATCTCTACACAAGCTATGGTTTGCCATCACTGACTGACGAGAATGAACGAGCCCTGCGCAAGCAGCAAGAATGGACCGCTGGAGTTCGGGTTACTATTGATCTCGGGCAAAGCATTGAAGAGCGAAGGGAGGCGGGCGCACGCTCGGCGGATGCCAGTGCGGCGCAAATGCGGGGAGCCCACCGACTTCGCGAAGTCATCGCAAATGACCACGATTTGCGACACGATATCGCGGTCACAGCGGATCTGATCAAAGATTCCGAAAACGCCGTCGCTCAAGCTCAGAAGTTTTTGAAACTCACGGAAGCTGAATATTCTCGGGGCGCGAAAAACGGACCAGATCTGCTTGAGGCGTTTCGTACCTACTTCGAATTTCGCGAGCGCAGAATTGACTATCTTCGCGAATACTTCGAAACAAAGGCACAGCTTGAAAGTTTGATCGCCGGCGCTGAACCTTCGTGAAGAAGTTTTCTTTAAGTTCGCGGATGTTGCTCGGTCGATTGCTCACGCGGTCAGGCGATCAGGCGTGGGACTTTGCCGTTCCAATTGTTCTCTTACATCTGATGCCAGGTGAACTTCGCCTCGCCGCCCTCTACTTTTTGCTCATCCGAGTTGCGACAGTCATTTTTCTGCCGCGCCTTTCGATCTTGATCGATCGCTTCGACCGCCTGAAGTCAGCGTCGTTAGGTATTCTTCTTCAACTCGGTGGCGTCGTTGGTGGCTTTATATGCGTCGTTTTTTTACCGATCGAAAACGCCGGTTACCAACAGTCTCTGGACTTCATCATCGTGTTCACTGTTCTGGTCATCAGCGGAATCATAAGTCAGCTTGGCTCGAGCTTCATGGACATAGCGATCGCCAACGATCTCGTTCCGTCGGCATTTCAAGGTCAAGCGCTCACTGAATTCAATAGTCATTTTCGACAAGTCGATCTCGCGACTGAAGTGGGTTCACCAATCGTCACTGGACTCTTGCTCCTCTTATCGACCCCGGACCATCCGCTTCTCGGCTTCACACTCGTTGCACTTTGGAACGTGCTTTCCTTTTTTCCCGAGCATTTGATCTTGAAATCCGTATTCACAGAAAGAACCGACCTAAATGAAAAGCCGGTTGTCTTAGATTCATCTAGAACAAAACCGATCTTTGTAAAAGTCCGGGACGGATGGCGTTCGTTTTTCCGACAGCCTATCGCTATGGTCATGCTTGCGTACGCGATTCTCTGGCTGTCCGTTTTAAGTCCGCACGGCGTGCTT
>JAYSST010000057.1:0-2098 GCA_043720435.1 Bdellovibrionales bacterium | reverse complement strand
TTGATGTGCGACCCATTTCAACGCCTCTTCGCGACAAAGCGCGCGGACTTCGGTGTCAGACTTTTCTTTGCGTTTCGCGCCCAACGCCTTGGTAACGTTCATCTCGATGGGAAGACCGTGACAGTCCCAACCCGGAATGAAGGTCGCTGCAAAGCCCGCCATGTTGCGATACTTGATCGTAAAATCTTTGAGGCACTTATTTAAAACATGACCCATATGGAGGCTGCCGTTCGCGTATGGCGGTCCGTCGGGCATCGTAAAAATCGTGCGACCCTTGTTTTTTGCCAACAGCTTCTTGTAAATCTGCTTCTTTTCCCAATCGGCGATCATCAGCGGCTCGCGCTCTGGAAGATTCGCTTTCATTGGAAAATCAGTCTGTGGAAGCTGGATGGTTTCTTTCATACGACGAACAGCCTAGCACGAGGCGTCTCAGTCGAGAAGCGGCTTGAGACGACGATAGCCCAACGAAATGAGCACATTTAGCGCCTCGGCTTCGCTCGAAAGATTCAGCTTCTCGCGGACTTCAGCAAGAATTGCCTGAGTTTTGCCGGCGGGCGTGTCGGAGGCGCCCGGATTAAGCATCGAAGCTTGCGCCGTTGGCGCCGAGTGCGCGGTTGAGTAATGATGCGATTGCAAAATGGGTTGCGGAGGTGGCAGCGGCGTATGGATCGTCGCCTGCGCGGTCGGTCCGTCGAACTGACGCAAGGCTTCATTAATCTGACGAAGATCGGAAATGAAAGTTTGTCCGCTGACCGGAGCTTCGGTTTCAATACGTGCGGTTTCGTTTCGTGCATTATCGGTTCGTTCGGACTGACGAATCGAATCTGTCGTGCGTGTTATTTCGGTCGTCCGAATCATTTCTGGTCGACCACTCGATCGGTAATAGAGTGTCATCAGTCGGTCGGGATCGGAGGCTTGTTTGCGAATATGTTCGGGCTGGTTCACAAGCCAATTAAAGGCTGCTTGCAGGTCTCCGCGGCCATACGTTCCAGCGGGAGTGACCGGTCCGCTAGAGTTATTGCCTGGGCCCTGCCCCAGATGTGGTCCGAATATCGACATAAGGGCGGGACGTTAACGATGTGCCGCTCAATCACTCAAGTAAAAACAGGCTTTGTTCAAGTTTTAGGCATGAAAATGTCAGGAGATAAAAAGTTGCGAACTGAATCGAAACACCGACGATTTGAAACGGACCGATACATCATTGCAGCATTTTTATCGGTCGTCTTGACGTACGCTTTCTTCGCCGCAAACGCCGCGCTAGCGGCCGATCTAAAGACCCAAGTGAAAACCGAGGGAAAAGTGCTGGCGTTCGATCGCGCTCGAGACTTGATCAAGAAGAAAAAGTTTTTGAAGGGGCGGACCGAATCGTCCATCGTCGAATACTTTCAAGAACATCCCGAGTCGCTCAAGCACGATCTCGAGACGATTGTCCGAGAAATAAATGCGCAGCCGAAAGTGCTCGACACCACCAAACATGTTCGGCTGCTACCGCCTGCGGGTCGATCGGGTTTCGAAGATTTGCGCATCTATGTTTCGCACGACTATTCACTTGGCGAAGTACGTGTTTCGGCCGCCAATCTGGTACAAGTTTTGATTGATTCCGTTCGCCTCGCGAAAAAAGAAATCGCCTTGAACGTTTACGAATTCGAACTTCTTGAACTTGCGAATGAATTGATCAAAGCGCGACAGGAGCGAAATGTTTTGGTTCGAGTCGGAGTCGACGCGAAACCACTCGCAACGAAACCGGCGCAACGGGCGATCGTTGAAAAGCTTCGCGCCGGCGGCGTCCTTGTCACCGAAGTTAATTCAACCAAAATCAACCATCAAAAAATGATCGCGATCGACTGGAGCGATCCGACGCTCGCACGAGCCATCTTTTCGAGCGGGAACTTTACATATTCCTGCCTTGATCCTCGAGGAGATTTGCACGCGCGCTTGCCAGAAACCGAAACAAATGACACCCCCGGAGACGTCAGGGCGATTCCCAACGCCAATCACATTATCACTATGAAAAGCTGGTTGGCCGCAAACTTGATTCATCACGAAATCACAAAAACTCTTTCGCCGGAACTCCGTTTGCGCGGGCGTTCCTTTCCTA
>JAYSST010000056.1:0-2104 GCA_043720435.1 Bdellovibrionales bacterium | reverse complement strand
ATCCGACGAAGATTTTGAAAATGGAAGAGCCGATCGTAAAGATCGTGCTGCATACGCCGAGTGAATTCATCGGAAACATTTTGAAGCTGTGTGAAGATCGTCGCGGAGTTCAGGTGAAGATGGACTATGTGACCGAAAAAAAGGTCATGATCGAATACCGAATTCCGATGAATGAAATTGTCATGGATTTTTATGACAAATTGAAATCCGTGACGAAGGGCTACGCTTCGATGGAATACGAAGTTGTCGCTTTCGAAGAGTCGGATTTAGTTAAGCTCGACATTATGATCAACGGCGAACCCGTCGATGCGCTTTCTCTGATTGTACATCAATCGAAAGCTGTCACTCGCGGTCGGTCGTTGGTTGAAAAAATGCGCGAAGTAATTCCTCGCCAAATGTACCAGGTGGCTATCCAGGCGGCGATTGGCGCGAAAATCGTGGCACGCGAAACGGTTAGTGCGATGCGAAAAGACGTTACCGCAAAATGTTATGGTGGAGATATTTCTCGTAAGCGAAAACTTCTCGAGAAACAAAAAGAGGGCAAGAAACGCATGAAACAATTCGGATCGATCGAATTGCCACAAGAAGCGTTCCTCGCCGTCCTAAAAATTGACGATTGAGGTCAATCGATAAGATTGACGATTAGTAATGAGGACAACATGAGCGCCAATGAGAACAACACTCTGAACGACAACCGAAGTGCTAGCGAAACGGATCAACCGTCCAAATTTAAAGTTTTTATGGAGGGCTGGGGATCATTCTTTGTCGCGATTTTTCTCGCGCTCGTGATCCGATGGGGAATCATTGAAGCATATGTCATTCCTTCGGCCTCAATGCTTCCGTCCTTGCTGATTCACGACCACATTTTTGTTAACAAATTCATCTACGGAATCCGCCTTCCGTTCACCGAACAATGGCTGATTCAATTCCGACTACCCGAGCGCGGCGAAGTCATCGTTTTCAAGTATCCCGAGAACAAGGATACGTTTTTTATCAAGCGAGTGATCGGGATTCCCGGCGACAAGATTCTTTACGAAAACGGTCGTCTCTTCATCAACGAGAAACCGGTCGAGATGACTGAGCCGGGCGATGCGGCAGCTTGGGAAGCGCTGACAAAATCAAATTTTGGAAACGAAGATTTTCAGAACCCGTTGTACGCGACAGACTCGAAGGAAAATTACGATCATCTGAAAGAAAATCTTGGCGATCATCCGCATTCGGTTTTGCTGCGTAAAGATGGCGGTTTTCAGCGAAGCGGCGGCCCGTGGGTTGTGCCCGACGGACATCTGTTCATGATGGGCGACAACCGAGACAATTCGCATGATAGCCGTCGCTGGCAGACTTCGCCCTTCATGCCGATTGAAAATGTTCTGGGACGCGCGATGTTTGTGTGGCTCAGCTGCGACAGAACTTTGCAGAGTGCCACCTTCATTTGCAACCCGACAACGATTCGCTGGAATCGCCTCCTCCATTCGGTAAATTAGGTGAGAAAAAATGCGCAGGGCACTTGGAAGCAATCCCTCGTGTCGCTCGTCATTTCAGTACTCGCGCTTCTGACGTTTCGTTGGATCGTGTTTGAACCGTATGTGATTCCGTCTGGAAGCATGATTCCGACCCTGCAGGTCCTCGATTTCATTTACGTCAATAAATTTGCGTATGGTCTGCGAGTTCCGTTTTCATCGACTTGGCTTTTCAAGCGTGATCTTCCGAAACGATGCGACATCGCCGTTTTCAGATCTCAAACAGAACCAGGAACATTTCTCATCAAGCGGGTCATGGGACTTCCAGGTGAACGTGTGGAGTTGTTTGAGAGTGGCCGAGTGCGAGTGAACGATCAGTTCTTGGCGACTGAAAGAACAGCATCCGAAAATGCTGGTGCCGACGAAGACGGCGCTTTCTATAGGGAAGACTGCGATGCTGTCGACGGTGGACGGAAACACATCATTCGGCTGTCGACACATCTAGCGGAACTCGAAAACGATCCGATCGTGTATGCGGTCGATGTTCCCGAAGATCACCTCGTGATGTTCGGAGATAACCGGCACCAGTCGGCAGACAGTCGAGTTTGGGGGCCGCTTCCAAACACAGAGTTGTTGGGTCAGGC
>JAYSST010000055.1:0-5124 GCA_043720435.1 Bdellovibrionales bacterium | reverse complement strand
GCGCAGATGAAGTTCTTCATCGACACGGCAGACATTAAAGAAATCAAAGAAGCGAACGCACGCGGCTGGGTTGATGGCGTAACGACGAATCCGACTCTCGTCATGAAAACAGGTTTATCGAATGCCGAGTGCATCGCGCAAATCTGCCGCGAAGTGAAAGGTCCAGTTTCGGCTGAAGTCATGAGCCTCACCGCTGACAAAATGTACGAAGAAGGCCGAACGCTTGCGAAGATCGCCGACAACGTGGTCGTGAAAATTCCAATGTGCGAAGAGGGCCTCATCGCCGTTCGTCGTTTCACAGCTGATGGAATCAAGACCAACGTCACGCTTTGCTTCTCGCCACTTCAAGCGCTGATGGTTGCAAAAGCTGGCGCCGCGATGGTGTCTCCTTTCGTCGGTCGTCTTGATGATATTTCGCTGGTCGGAATGGATTTGATCGAGAACATCCGAACGATCTTCGACAATTACAACTACAAGACCGAGATCTTGGTTGCGAGTATCCGTCACCCTATTCACGTGCTGGAGTCCGCTCTGATTGGAGCTGACATCGTCACTTGCCCACTCAAGGTGATTAAGCAGCTGGTTAACCACCCTCTGACAGAGGCGGGTATCCAGCAGTTCGTAAAAGATTCGGAGAAGGTTCCGAAGTGATTCGAGCCTCGAGCCTCATGACTCGCGCGACTGCCTTCGCTCTCGCGTTGGTTCTTGGTGCTGGCGGCTGTTCGACGACCGAGAGCGTGAAAGAAGTCATGCTTCCGCTCGCCGTCGTTCGCAAAATCGTCATGGATAACGTGCCCGGCGGCCTGAAAAAACAGAGCATGAACGGGCGCGAAATTACCGGCGAGTATTTCAACGCGTTAAACCTAGACGAGCCTTCAGACACGGCTCGCGAGCGCGCCAAGGCACTGATCATCATCCTCGGTTCGCGTCGGCCTTACGTCCTGTCTGTCGTCGTGAATCGCGAAAAAAAAATCAAAGGCTCGAAGAAGAAATACGAGAAGCTCGGCGAAGACCGAAAGCTTGCGAAACAAGTCGTAAAACGCCTGAAAGAGGCACTGGCTAATCGCCCAGCTGATATCAACATCGTTGACGAATTTAGGGCCTTTTGAATAACCTGGGTTAGCCACGCAGTTTCAACTCAAGGAATGAGTTTAAGTGTTGAGCGCCCTTCGTCAGAACAGCCTGTCTCTCGTTATTTCTGTCGCAGCCCTTTCGGGTTATGGCGGATGGCTGTCGTTGCCTGAATCTGCATCACTTCAATCGGTTTACGATCGCTATTTCGCTCGCGAAGAATCTCGTCCACGCGTGTTCGAAGATGGGATCACCGTTCGAATGAACCGTGAGGCGCCGCCGGTTGCTGCTCTCGAAGAAGCACTTCGCGATCAGCCGTGGACATCGATCGAACGCACTCCGGGATTCTCTGTGAAGCCGACGCAGCTTCGTGCGCTGCCAATGGCGCCAGAGCGAATCGCAATTCGCATTTTATCTGACAACGAAAACTTTCGCCGCCAGCTGAATCTGAAAAACGCGATCGCACTGGATGGTCGTCAAATTAAATCACAGAATCTTTCGATGGTGACTTTGCCAATCTTAACGACACCGATTGCGGCGCCCGCTATTTTGCCGCAAAATCGCGCACGCGCAAATGTCGCTGCAAATCGCGGTGGCGTTTCGGATATCGCGAGTGGATCGGCTCTCGGTTCGCGCATGCGACCTCTCGAGACTTTGAGCGCCGTTGAGGCGGCGACAGATGTTCGACCGGTATCAACGACGAAAGTCTTTTCGCTTTCTAAAAATGGTTTGAGTCGTGACCAACTTCTTGCGGCACTGATGGTTCCGATGGCGGGGCCAACAGCTTCGGTACCGACGGCTCCACGATCACCGACCCGATCAATTTGGAATCGTTCGTTAGCTCCGCCTCCCGTTCCGAATGTTGAACCATCAGAGAATTTAGCAGCCAACGAGCCGCCGCCTTCTCCCGTCGAGACGCGTGCGATGGGACTGGTTGCGCCGGCGGGTCGACAAATCATGATTCGTGGACCGATTGAGCTTTCGGGTGGTCTTGCGCTGACTCATGCGAAAGATCGAATTGCGGTGCTTCGCGAATCGCGCGGGCAGTTTGTTGAATCCGGCGCCGTTTGGATTCGTGACGCTCGCTACGAAATTTTCGTCGAGTCACTTGAAGGCCGCCTCGTCGCCGAAGTGCGCTCGCCTCAAGGCGACGTCGTCGGACGCGGACTGGTCGAGCTCTCAACCGTCGCTTCAGCGGATCGCAAGAACTACGACGGAGTGGCGCTTCGAATTCTTCCGGTAACGGCCGGCTTCTCGGGTCGAGCTCAATCCGCTTACACTTCTGGTTCTGGAGCAACGTCTGCCACGAATGTGGCAAAAGGCATTCAAGGCGCGCGTGTCGACCTTCTTCAAACGAAATCTGTTTTGAAAACGAACTCGGGTGGACACTTTGAGGACGCAAAATATAGTGAGGGTTCTCGTGTCACTGCTGAGGTGAAGACGAAAGCGCACTGGCCAACACTCGCAACACTGACGAGCGGTCATGAAACGACAATTCCGGTGTTTTCGCACAAGATGATGAGCGCGTTCGTCAGTCTCACATCGAAAGATGAGGCAACCGCTGAACGTACAATGAAGACCAAGGGCGTAGTTTGGGGTCGCGTGACGAGAGCTGGACAAACGGTTCAGGGAGCACGAATCGAAGTCCTCACCCACGGAACGGGCGATCCAATCTATTTCAACGACTTCATGCTTCCGGATGCGTCGCTGACGACGACAAGCTCAAACGGAATCTTCGCTGTGCCGGCGACATCGAAAGGTGCGCACGCTGTACAAGTTTTCATCGGAAAAAGAATGTCGGATCCTGTATTTCTTCAAGGCGATGCACAGAGCGTTTCGGTACTCGAGCTCGACGTCTTAAAAGCTTCGCAGGTTCAAGCGCGTGCCTTTGACGCGTTCAAGACGGACACTCCGCTAAGAGTTGAGATGCGTCCGATGGGTCATGTGAAGGCACGACGAATAATTGTCGAGGGCGACGCCGGCACGTCAGTTAAAATCGCAAATCTGGGAATGCCTTCGATTCTGGATGTCGACGGTGGGGTTGAATATCTATATACTCGCATCATTCAAAATCCAGAGACCCGACATCTGTTTGTTCCGATGGTTTCGCGAGCTTGGTACGACCTCACGGTTGGAAGAATGCGATACAACGGCGGACCGAACACTGGAAACGTCATCGGCTTTATTCAGGGATCACGATTCAAGGTTTCGATGGACGCAGACAGCCTCAGTGCCGGAGCCAAAGTTCTTTACTTCGACTCCCGTGGCGAAACGACGAGCCGCGAATACGGCGAGCCAGGTGGCGGCTTCATCCTGCTCGGAGTTAACGAGGGCCTTCAAACAGTCATCGTTGAATCCGATACCAGTGATCAAAAATATGCCGCCACAGTACTCGTACAAGACGGCATTGCCGCATCGCTTAGCCACTGGCTGAGATAACTAATCGTTTGCGCCAATAAGTCGCGTGTCGGCTTTTCCAGCCATGAAGTATTCAACTGCCGAATGTGTTTCGGTGGGAACATGGATTCGTAGACCCTTGTGAAGCGGCCGACGCATCTTGATCATTTTTGCGAGATCTGGATTTATAAGGATAAACTCTTCCATCGAAATCGATGCGGCTCTAGCCAAATCATCGGCTTTCATTTTTCGCGTCAATCGTAACTCTTGAACATCCAGCGGCGCATGTCTTGGCAATCCCGGGAAGATGCGGTCCGAGTAACGCTCGGTATAGAGGGCAGCCAGAAACTCAGAGAAAAAATTCTCTGTCGCAAAGCTGAAGTTTTTTGAATGATAAAGCTCAATGATTCTCGCGAGATCTTTAGTTCCAGCAGAGCGATATGCTTTTCGCACTCCGCCCGGACCATGATTCCATGCGGTGAGTGCAAGCGCCCACGAACGATGCAAAATCATATGATTTTCTTTGAGGAGAACAGCGGCCGCGCCCGTCGACTTATAAACAGACTTCCGTTCGTCGATCACGTTGTTCACGATTAGTTCATGTGAACGGCCAGTCGATTCCATAAATTGCCAGATGCCCATAGCGCCGACTTTTGAATGTGCGTTGCCATTGAAACTCGATTCAACCAGCGGTAGACGCGTAAGTTCGATCGGAAGCTTCTTCTTCTTAAATATTTCTTCCATCGTCGGCATGTATCGCGGCGCCGTCTGAATGCCTTCGGCCATAAAATTCCGCTGACCCATTTGCACACGAACCTCGCGTTGAGCTCGCTTGGCCGTGCGACGAAGATCTCCGCCCAGCTGAAGAAGCGCATCACGAACCATGATCTCGTCAGGCTTCAGGCGATCCGTTTCAAGATCGCGAGGTCGACGTTTCTTGGCAAGCGACGCTAATGCGATTCGAACTTTCGCCGTTTCTTTTTTGACTAAAGCGTCGGCAACTTGGTTTCGCATCCAACGGAAACGCGGATAAGAAGCACTGATGATTGGCTCGACATCGATAACCTTGAAGATAACCCAAGGATAAAGCGTGTGATGAATAACGCGTTTATCTGAATCGTAACGACTGTAGATGTCGAACCAAAATCCGACGCGGTCTTGAAGGCCCGGCGGAATCAAGAAGTCTTCTGAAATGCGGCGTTCGGGATCGGTGAGAACATTGTTTCGATCGAACTGTGGTGCCAGTACTTCTCCTGGTGCGACCCATGGATTTTTCGCAGCAGCTTCAGCGATCTGTGTGTCCTCTGATTTAACGACGTGGGCCGTTTCGACTTTCGAACGCTCGAGCGCTTCGTTCACCGCATTTGTCATTGGATCGTGACCGTCTTGAACGAACGAATAGATCGCCGGAATCGCCGAAACGATGAGCGCTAGTGCGCCGCTGCCGAAAGCAGTTGCACGCAAGACGCGGTCAAAGATTCCGCGTTTTGATGTGGTGGGAACAGGGGAAACGGACATCGACAAACTCCAAACCTACTCACCCCGCAAAGTCTGCAAGGCCTCATGGGTTCGAAGAGAGAGCAAGGGTGGTGCCCTCGGCTCATCTGTAACACCGTCAAATAATTACGGAGTTTCAGCGACTTACAGGGGTTGCCG
>JAYSST010000054.1:0-2112 GCA_043720435.1 Bdellovibrionales bacterium | reverse complement strand
TGAAGTCATAGTGTACCGAACCGAACTCGTGCCAGTTCGGATCGACGAGCGTCCACTTTGGGTTCGGATCAGCTTGAAAAAGGTATCCAAGAACTGTCAGCCACTGAGTCGAAAAATAAAGAATCATCTCGGCATCGCTCGCAGCGATTTCGTCCCGCACATTTTCCATCGCGGTCCGCAGACGTTTCCATCCCGGATTTTTGTCACTCGCAAGCAGCGGATGCGGAACACCTGGAACTATGTAGCACGCCGTGATCAGCGAGCCCGCGAGTGTCGACAACCTTCTTACTTCATTTCCTGATTTCTTTTCTGTTTTCATACACGCGCCTCGTGCGGCTTCGAGCTCGCCCGATCACTGCGAACCGCACCGCCTGCGTTCGTGAAGTGATCCCATTCAACGATGGCGTTGCCAGTCCCGATAACAGATCCATAAGCGTGCACTTCGGCTGGGTAACTTGGAAAGTCGAGTGCAGACAACATCCACGTCAGCGCGCCCGCCTTAACTTCCGCCAAAGCCATGTCCATAAACTCAGGAAGACAATCGATGAGCTGTCGTGAATTGCCTGCGCGCATGAGTTTCAACATCTCCATGTCCCAAAGATATTGCCCATGATGGTAAATATGCTCGTGCGACATATCTTCAGGAATTTCGGGTTCGGTCGTGAAATGGCGATGCGACATCGAGTTCGAAGCCAATAAAACCGCTCGCTTGCCGCTTCGTTCGATCGCGCGAGCCGTCGCCCGGCCGAGTTTCTCCATTTGCTCTTGCCCGACTTCGTTCGAAAAGTAGTACGGAGAATTGTTCGAACTGATCGCCACGATCGGAATGTCGAAATCTGGATTTGTTAAAAAACAGCTCGTGATAGCTCCGTAATCAATTCGAAAATCTGGGTTCGTCATGACCTTCGTAATCAGACCTTCGTTGCGCCCTTCTTCGGCGATCAAAAGCGAAAGATCGACGTCGATTTTTAGATCGTAATTGAATCGGAAGAGGTGCGGAAAAATGGGATCGACGCTAAGACCCTTAAAATTCGGAAGTCCCAAAACGTGATGACCAAGTACCGTTTGCCAATGCGGCGAATGGACCAGCAGCACATCTGGTTTTTTGTTTGCATCAAACAAACTTTTTCGGAGTCGCTCATAACCCCAGCGCAAAGTTTCCCATCCGCCTTCGGACCGCGGTTCGTTCTGCTTTGGGTTTGCAGCATACACGAGGTGAGGCGGGTGCGGCGCTAAAACGCCCGCGATAATTTTTCCGCCACCAGGCGCAGACTTTGTCGCGCGCGGCGCGTTTGTCGAATCAGGTTTCATAGCTCACTTCTATATAGAAACGAGCTCACCCGTCACTCCTCTTCGACGGTGCGTCAGGGAATCGCCGCTTTTCCGCCCTTCTGAAGGCGTTAAGGCCACGACCGCCAACTTCATACCGAATTCCGAGGCTCGGTAAATGAGAAAGACCTGTAGAGCGATTTGGAATTAACTCCAATTTTGTTCGCCAATCGCTCCACTCCGAAGCCAAAAACAAGTTCCGCCAACGCAGTCGAATACGAACTTGCTGCGCGGTCGATGAGCGGTGCTGGCTCCGTCCTAGTCGTGACGGATGCAGATGGTTTTAGCTTCTGTGAAGAAGTGAAGGGAATCGACTTGTCCTTCACGACCAAGGCCTGACTCTTTGACTCCTCCGAACGGCATACGAAGGTCTCGAGTCATCCAAGTGTTGACCCACACGGTACCCGCATGCAGCCGGGCGCCAACAGAGTGGGCGAGCGACAAGGACTCGGTCCACACGGACGCGGCCAAACCAAAACGAGTGCTGTTCGCTAACCCCACGACTTCATCGGTTGAATCAAACGGTGCAATCGTGACCACAGGTCCAAACACTTCTTCGTTTTGAATGCGCGACTCATGAAAATTAGAACCGGACGAAGGTGCGAGGTCTCGAGTTGCGGGAGTAATTACAGTTGGCTCGTAGAAGAACCCATTCTTGAACTCGGCTGCAAGTGTCGTCGGAGCTTTTCCACCGCATCGGATAAACATGCCGCTTGCTCGAGCTTCCTCGACGAAACGTGCGACTTTTTCACGATGCTCACGTGAAACCAGCGGACCCATGAA
>JAYSST010000053.1:0-2119 GCA_043720435.1 Bdellovibrionales bacterium | reverse complement strand
AAGAGGCGGTTTTCAAACAGGATACAAGCGTGCGGGACGGTTTTATTCTTCGTCTTCGCCTCGTGATAGATTTTGTTGCGCCAAACGATTCGCGCTGTTCTTCGCTCGCGCCTGACCGCCTTTGCGACCTGCTTCTGCGGCCTCTTCGGAAGTAAATTCGTGCGCGGTACCTTTAGCGTGCGCTGCACGTCCGCCTTCGCTAGCGATACTGCGCTGCTCTTCTGGATCCATAGCAGCGAAGCCACGGTTTGAGCTGCCTGTACGTTCGCCCTGATTACCTTTGTTTGTTGGATTCTGAGCCATGAAATCTCCTTAAGGGGGGTGTTTTATACCGATCCGACTTGACGTCGACTCGCGACCAGCCGAGTTGCAAACGTAAGACCCGATGCAAACCAAGCCGGCAGCGCGTTAAAATGAATAAGAAAAAAAAATGAAGCGGAGTGAGAAACTTTGGAACCTTGCACCGTGATTTTGTGGAACGTGCTTTTGACTCATGTGTCACGGAACTTAATCATTTTTACAATCCTTTAAGAATTCGCATGTTCTACTGAAAGCTGCACGTCGCTCGGCTGCGCATCGGGATTTATTGATCTGTATCTGAATCGGTTGATCGGGCCTAGACATTGCTCAGTAGGAGTTTCGCGACGGACGTGTGCCGGTAGATAAAACAATTTTCCCGTCGGATTCAGTAGGACTTCAACGATGATCAGCAGTTTTATTACCTTAGTTTTACTTCTTACTATTGTTTGGATTCCAAGATGTGCGTCGGCCGACGTGCAATTCGATTCGGTTGAACTCGTCGAAGACCAATCTTTCATGAGCGAAATACCGAAACTGAAAGACAAGAGTCTCGTTTGTGACAACACCTCAATCTATTGGTCACTCCTCGCGCAAATGAGGATTCGCGGCAGGGGACTCTATCGACTCAGTGGCAACCAACCCGTCATGTATCAGGTCGTCGCGAGAGACCCCCTGGGGCGAGATATCGTAGCGCATGATGGTGCTGCGTTATTGCGGTTAGCTCATATGGGACAAAGCGACGAGTCCAGACAGTTTGATTTCGAAATTCGTATGAATGAATTGTGCTTGGTTAATAAAGACAAGCAATTCTCACCCGACGAATTTCTCGCTTATGTTCAAACTCTAAGGATCGCCGTTGCACCCGTTTCGATGGCAAGATAGCGTTTGGGGATGGCTGATCCATTTTTTACCCGCGCTTCAATATCCATTTCTATTGCGATTCTGTGCTTGCTCAATGGCCGAGCCTTGCATGCCGCCGGCGAAAAGCCTCTGGCTCCGAAACGAATCGAGGTGCACATTTCGAACGCCGAGCGATCGAAATTGAAAGACTTGTCTCAAAGTTTGCAGATGGCGAGCATCACACCAATCATCAACGATAAGGACGAAGTTATCTGCATGTCCATCGGTGCCATCCATGACAAGAGAGTGTCGCAGACGCTGAAGGCAGAGGTTGGGGATCGTTTCTCGGATGTGAAGGTTTTTAAAAAATCGACCGATGGAAAAATGACGAGTGAGATCGTTTCTGTTTTATCACCTTCAGATGCGATGATGTTGTATCAAGCACTGGTTGGCGCGTCTCGCGTCGATGTCGATCTCAAACGAAAAAAGAAGATCGTTCCTATGACCTATCTGATGGACTGACTATTTCAAGTCCGTCGAGAGCATGCAGTACTTTCGGCTTTCCGAACGACCAGCCGGCGCGTAATCCTCGACGGTGCCGCTTCGGCGGGTCTTCTGAACGCCACATTGCATACGCCACGTTTCGTTCACATTTACAGCTGCGAAAATTTCGGCAGCGGCTTTTCTTTCGCTGACTGCAAGTGGCTGTGTAACCGATTCGAAATAGCGAGAGCGGAAATTCGTTGCATCGATTTTTGTATGGTTGACAGAAATGCCCGTCTCAATCTTTGAGTAATTCAACGAAATCTTACTGCGGGTCGTTGAACCGAAACCATAAGAATAGCCTTCTTGCTTAAGATGCGATGGTGCTCCCGAGATATCATTATTCATTTTGTAGCCTTGAATTGCATACGAGCGAATCATAGCGAAATCGCCGATGACATCTAGCTGAAGATTCATTTTGAAGCCCTTGAAATAG
>JAYSST010000052.1:0-5169 GCA_043720435.1 Bdellovibrionales bacterium | reverse complement strand
CTAACGAGCAGCTATTGTTCGAGTAAGTGAGAGTAACGTTGCCCGAGAGCGTGAAGCCGCGGGCGGCAATTGCACAGCTCGAATAAGTCACGGTCTTCACGCCAGTCGCGTTGTCACAGACTTGATCATAGGCACGACCGCAATTCGCAGCGTGCGCCGAACCGAGGAGCAACTTTTCAACGAACGCATACTTGTAAGCATCAGATTTTGTCTGCATCGCAAAGCTGCTTCCAGCTGCGTCGTCGGCCTGGCCCGCAATCATGGTGACCGCAGATTCAACGACGTCAGTTTGTGAGTCATTGACAACGACGGCCGATTGCTCTTCCTGTCGGCATCCTGTGACTAAAGCTGTGGTGATAGCGAGAAACAAAAGTGACTTAGAAAGTTTAGCGTTGTTCATTTACCGCTCCTGATTGTTTAGTTTGATTCTGAACCTTGGAGATTATTTGGTTTCTGGTACTGTCTCGACCGGAGCCACTGCCGTCTCGGGAGCCGGCGGTGGAATCGGCGCCGGTGTCTGAGAATCTTTTTTGTCATTGTGTTTCAAGCGGTAGATCTGACGGCTTCGAGCGTCCTGCTTTTTTTCGAGCCGCGCTTTTTCTTTATCTGTGACAACACCATCAGATTCGACACGCTTTTCGGTGCGTCGTATTGCACGCTTGCTCTCGCGCAGTCGTGCGGCTTCTCCTTTGGTGATTTCATCAGACCTAATTCCATCGTGGACACGATGGTTTTGACGTCCCTGACGACGGTCGGCGCGGTCTCGGGCCTCGGCCGAATTAGCCAAACCAGTAACGAGAAGTAATCCGATAGCAGCGAGAGCGATTTTAGTTGTGTTCATTTTGGTAGCCTCCAGTTGTTAAGGAAACACCTGACGGTCACTGAAAGTTTCAGAGGTCATGAAGATTTATTCTCATTATGAGACAAGAGGATCGATGACCGTCGTTGCCAGTGGTTCGAAACCAGACCTAAGATATCCTCGTGTACGAGTTAATACTTTTCGCGGTTTCAATCGGTGCCGGTTTTCTTGGTGCTCTGCTCGGTATCGGCGGCGGCATGATTGTCGTACCGGTACTAACTTTGTTTCTACAAGTAGACATTCGATACGCTATCGCCGCGAGTTTGATTTCGATAGTTGCAACGTCTTCCGGAGCTGCGGCTAGTTTTTTAAAAGATCACCTGACCAACTTAAGAGTCGCGGTTTTGCTTGAAGCCGGCACGGTGTCCGGAGCCATCACTGGTGTACTGATCGCAAGCATGGTCGAACCGAGATTTCTGTTTCTCACATTTGGCCTCTTTCTTTTGTTCTCAGCAGCGATGATGCTTCGAAAACGCGGTGAAGTGCTGGGGTCGAACAACCATGCGTGGTCCGACCGACTTCAACTCGCTGGTTCGTATCCGAACGAGCGCGGAGAAAAAGTCTCTTATAACGTTGAGCGGGTCCCACTTGGATTGGTTTACATGTACTTCGCCGGAATTCTATCTGCTCTGCTCGGAATCGGAAGTGGTGTTGTTAAAGTTCTTGCGATGGATGGAGCAATGAAACTTCCGATCAAAGTTTCGTCGGCCACTTCAAACTTCATGATCGGCGTAACCGCAACGGCCAGTGCTGGTGCTTACTTCGTTCAAGGTTTGATACGACCCGAGATTACGGCCCCCGTTGCCGTCGGAATCATCATCGGTTCTTGGTGGGGAGCTCGCATGATGTCGCGAATGAAGCCGCAGTTGTTACGATACCTGTTTGTACTAGTACTGGGTGTCGTTTCATTTCAAATGATATTAAAGGGTTTGTCATGAAGCACGATATTCAAGCGCTCGAACTTTTCATTGCCCGGTTCCTCCGTTACGGAGTCTTGATTGCCGGTGCCCTGATGCTCGTCGGATGGATTTCGCAAATCAGTTTCAGGACCGATACCTTCGCGCAGTTTCAAGTTTACAAAGAAATGCGACTGGCCCCGACGCTGCTCCAGCTGTACGACGCTCGCGAGTGGGGAGTGCTAACTTCGTATCTCGGCATGTTCGTCCTCATTTGTTTACCTGTGCTTCGCGTTATTATGACCTTAGCTATGTTTTTGAAAAAGCGGGATTATGCCCTGGCAGGCGTATCGGCGTTGGTCCTATTCGGACTTTTGCTCAGCGTTACGCTTGGTCTCGAGATCTAATTTCTGCGGTTGCGTTGTACTTCGAACCGGACCAACATTTTAGAATGCCGATAGTGACCGTCGAAAGAAAGCATCCTCTCGCAATCCGCTGGAATCACTGGGTCAACTTTCCGGTTTTAACGATCATGATTTGGTCGGGGTTACTTATCTACTGGGCTAACGATATCTATTTTTTGCCAGGTTCTTGGCTCGATGCAACCGGGATGCACCATAAGCTTGCGCAAGGGATGTCGTGGCATTTTCCGTTCGCAGTTATTTTTGGTGTCAATGGAGCATTGTACGCTGCCTTTTTATTTTTTTCTGGTCAGTGGCGATACTTGTTTCCCGATCGACGCTCGATCAAAGATGCGGCAATTGTTTTCTTGCATGACCTAAAGATTTACAAAGGTGCATTGCCTAAAAAGATTAAATACAATGGGGCTCAACGCTTCGCCTACACCGGAATGCTTTTTCTTGGATTCGCGGCACTGGTGACTGGGCTTGCAATCTACAAACCCATTCAGCTTAATTGGTTGACATACTCACTAGGTGGTTATGAGGCCGCTCGCTTTGAACACTTCATCATAACGATCGCGTTCGTCGCTTTCTTTGTTGTGCATATCGCACAAGTCGTTCGGGCAGGCTGGAATAATTTCCGCGGAATGATCACCGGACTGGAGAAGCGCGATGTCGAATAAACAGCTTCCGCCGCTAGAGACAGTGCAGATGAATGATGCCGAGTTTAAACGGCACAATCGCCGAAGCTTTGTAAAGTGGGCGACGCTAGCTGTGGCCAGCGGCCTTGGCTTGCGTTTGATTTTCAGCGCCGAGGAAGACCGCGGTTTACCTTGGCCACTTCGCCGAATAAACGAGATTGGTGAATCCTTTTGGAAGTCGCAGTTTGGAAGTGCGCGCGCTCGTGAGCGTCAAGACGTCGTAACGACCAAGCCTCGCCTTAATGGCGATGTCGGCATCGATACTTCGATCGACGGCGCAAAATGGCGAATGCAGGTTTCTTCACCGTCACTCGATGAGGATCTCTCGGTTTCGCTCGAAGATCTACAGAAGCTTCCGCAGGTCACCGAGACATTTGAATTCAAATGTGTCGAAGGCTGGAGCGAGTGGATGACGTTTACCGGTGTTCGCGTCACCGATTTTTTGGCGGCGTACCAAATGGATGAACTGCCACAATACGCGAAACTCACCAGCGTCGATGGCGGTTACTATGTCGCGATGGACTTGAAGAGTATGATGCATTTACAGACGCTGCTGTGCCTTTCGATGAACGGTTCAGTTTTAAATCACTCGCACGGCTACCCAGTTCGGTTAGTGACGAGCGTAAAGTATGGGGTTAAGAGCATAAAACAAATAGGCAGCATCGCGTTTACCGAAACTATGCCGGCTGATTATTGGGCCGAAAATGGATACAGTGAGTACCTTGGCCTTTAGCGTTCTACCTTGGAGGTCAGAGTGACGTTTCTGAAAGCCGCACTTGTCTCGTTCACATTTGTGGTCGCGGCGAACACTTCATCCGCCGCACCTGCGGGTTCAAAGGTTGCTACAAAACCAAGTCTCGAAACTGCCATTTTTGCTGCTGGATGTTTTTGGGGCGTCGAAGAATTTTTTCGCAAAATTCCAGGGGTCTTAGAAACTCGAGTCGGTTTTACCGGCGGGACGGTCCCAAATCCAAAATACGATGACACGCACGACGGGCGCACCGGTCATGCGGAAAGCGTCGAAATCAAATTTGATCCGACGAAAGTGAATTACGAATTCCTTCTAGACCAGTTTTTCAAAATGCACGATCCGACGACGCTCAATCGGCAGGGAAACGACAAAGGGACGCAATATCGATCCGCTGTTTTTTATACGAGCGAAGCTCAGAAAAAAACTGTTGAAGCTTTCAAGTTGAAAGTCGAAAAGTCGGGTGCATGGAAGTCGCAAATAACCACAGAAGTTGCAAAAGCGAAACCTTTTTACGAGTCTGAACCCGAGCACCAAGATTATCTCGTAAAAAATCCGGGCGGTTACGACAACCATTTTTTACGCAAAATTAGTTTCGATAAACCCTCCGGGAAGTAGGAGTCAGCAATGAAGAAGTGGGTACTGGTAATTTCAATTCTCGTTCAGGGGTTCTTTATGTCAGGTGCTCAGGCGTGGGACGCAAAAAGTTTTAAAAAACCGTCAGCTGAAGAGTTAAAGAAGAAGCTAACGGCCATGCAGTATAACGTTACTCAGAAGGAGGGCACAGAGCCCCCTTACAAGAACGAATTTTTTAAGAGCAAAGATGCTGGCATCTATGTCGATGTCGTCTCTGGTGAGCCGCTATTTAGCTCTTTGGACAAATATGAGTCAGGAACCGGATGGCCAAGCTTCACTCGACCACTTGCGAAAGATGGACTCGTTGAAAAAACGGATCGCCTGCTCGGCGCCGAACGAACCGAGGTACGAAGCAAGCTCGCCGATTCCCACCTAGGTCACGTGTTCGATGACGGTCCGAAGCCGACGGGCTTACGATATTGCATGAATTCTGCTTCGCTTCGATTTATCCCGAAAGCGAAACTCACTGAGAGCGGCTACGCGGAATACGTGAAGCTATTCGAAACGGGAAAAAAATAAATTCCTGATCGATGCGGGTATTTTATTTTCGGTCGGGCAAGAGTGCGCGAACCGCATTTATGAGGATTGAACCAGAGACCGGTTTTCCAAGGTGCTTCTGAAACCCGGCTTCGAGGGCAGCCGTCTGTTCGGACTCTCTGACGTAGGCCGTGAATGCTATCGCGGGAATATTTTTTATCTTCGGATTTGAATCTGCCCGTAACTTGCGAATCAGATCAATTCCGTTTTCATCGGGAAGTCCGATGTCGCTAACGATGACATCCGGAATTTGTTGTTTAAGTTTCTGTCTCGCGACTTCCGCCGAGTCTGCTTCAATAACTGTAGCGCCCGCGCGAGTAAGATAAAAGCGAATCAACTCGCGGTTATCAACTGAATCTTCGATGACCAATACGGTGACGCCGCGGAGATC
>JAYSST010000051.1:0-2127 GCA_043720435.1 Bdellovibrionales bacterium | reverse complement strand
CGGCCAGAGCATCCAGCCAAGTCGCTCGATCCAACGCCAAGGCGTGAAAGCAATTACACCCATCAGCGTGAATGCGATTCCTGCAAATAAAAATTGTCGTTTGACGAAATAGAGACCGTCGCCGCGAGATTCAATCGCGAAAATGTAGCTCGAAGTATAAACCTGAACGACGCCGAGGCCCAAGAGTGCGAAGGCTGCCAACCATAGACCCGTTACCGTGCGACTTCGCTCATTATCCATAGCGACAAGTTTACGGTTTTCCGGGCCGCGCGTCTTGGCTTTTTTAACTAGTCATTGGTCGGGCGCTCGATCACGGTCTATGCGACACTCCCCGACAAGCACGAAAGTAAACGGCGCCAAGACTTAGCGCCGTTTTTGTATCCCTGATTCGTAAGTCAGCCGCTGGCCGATGCCAGCTGTGAACCCCTACTTAAATTTCTTAACGATCTCTTTGAAGTAGTTCCCGCGCTCTTCGTAGCTGTCGAACATGTCGAAGCTTGAAGCACCCGGAGACAAAAGAACCGAGTCGCTGATACGTGACTTTTGGTAAGCGATCAAAACTGCTTCTTCAAATGTGCCGATCAAGAACGTTTCAGACCAGTCACCAAGATCGCGATTCATTCGTTCTTTCGCTTCCCCGACCAGAATCAAGGTTTTCACTTTGCGCTTCACCATCTCGCGAAGCGGCTCGTACGAAAGATTGGTGTCTTTTCCACCCATGATCAAAATTATGTTTTCATCAAAAGCATCGAGTGCGCGCATGACCGCGTGCACGTTTGTCGCCTTCGAGTCGTTGAAGAATTCAACTCCACCGACGCGTCGAACGTACTCGAGGCGATGTGGCATGCCCGTATATTTATCGATGACGACTTGTATCGACTCACGTTTTGCACCGTGCTCGCGCGCAGCCAAAATAGCAGCCATAATGTTATCGATCGAATGTTTCCCGCGCATTTTCATATGCTTGATCGAATATGTTTCGATATCCGGACCCGTGCGAACTCGAATTTCGTCTTTGATACAAACCGCGCCGCCGATCGACATAATCTGTGGCTCGAGTGCCGGTTTTCGCGAGAAGTAAAAGATTCGTCCGCGCTGTACCGCTGGATCGCGTGCGAGCTCAACGACCGCATTGTCGTCTGCGTTTAAGATGGATGTAGTCGCCTGATTTACGTTCTGGAAAATGCGACGTTTGGCATTTACATACTCTTCCATCGACTTGTAACGGTCCTGATGGTTCTCGGCCAAGTTCGTAAATACGATGTTCTGCGGAGTAAAACGGTCGCAGTGTTCGAGCTGAAAGCTCGACACTTCGGCTACGACAGAATCAAATTTCTCGCCGTTTTTGACAAGGCGAAGATATTCAACAAGTGGCTCGCCGAAATTTCCGCCTAGCCATGTTGCGACTCCCGACTCTTTCAAGAACATCTCGACGAGTTTGCAAGTCGTCGACTTTCCATTCGTACCCGTGACGGCGACAATCGGTTGTTTGATGAACCAAGTTGAAAACTCGAATTCGCCGGTGACAACGACGCCGTTCGTACGGGCGTACTCGAAGATCTTCAGGTTTGGCGGAACTCCTGGGGAAAGAATAATGCAATCCTGCGCGAGGAAGACCTTCGGGCTGTGGCCGCCAAGATCGAGCTGTACGTTCAATCCTTCAATTTGTTCAAGAGATGAAGCAAGTTCGGGTTTCGACTTGTGATCCGAGATCGTAACTTGAGCGCCGCATTCCGTAAGAAAATGCGCAAGGCTTACGCCACTGCGTGCAAGTCCGACGATCAAGACGCGCTTGCCCTCGAGATCTTTAAAGTCGCTAAATGGTGGCGGTGTTCCGCTAGATGGGGGCATTGGGGTTTGAGCCATGATATCGAGTACTCCTAAAATTGCCTGAGATAACTACTGAAAGATGTTTACCTAAAAATTTTCTACCTAATTCGCGTACGGCCGATCACTACCGAGACCGACACTTACACGACCCTACCGAAGCTTCAGAGTCGCGAGACTTAAGATCGCGAGCAAAATTGAGACGATCCAAAAACGCACAATGATTTTTGTTTCAGTCAGACCCTTCAATTCAAAATGATGATGTATCGGCGCCATCTTGAATACTCGTCGCCCCGTCAG
>JAYSST010000050.1:0-2132 GCA_043720435.1 Bdellovibrionales bacterium | reverse complement strand
ATATGGTGGAACTTTATTCGGTGAAGAGGCGCGCATCGGCTTTTGTTTCTGGGGCGGCGACGTCGATCTTTGGGGGCGCAAGGAAGTAGCCGAGGTCACCATGGCACTCAAGGGCGTCATAGAGAGCTTCACCGAGCTTTATGGCGTATCTAATTTCAAAGTGGAACGTTTCGATGCGGGCGAGGCTCCGGCATTTCTGCACCCTGGGAAATCGGCTCGACTGATGGTGAACGGCAGCTCGGTTGGCTTTGTGGGGGCGATGCATCCTTCCCGTGTAGCGGAAGATAAGCTGCGAGTCGGGGTGGCGGTTGCGGAAATTTCGCTCGAAAAATTGATGGGCGCCTCGAAAATGCCGGTGTTTCATCCGCTCTCGAGCTTTCCAGCGGTCGAGCGCGACATTGCGTTTGTCACTGGTAAAGAAGTTGCCGCTGGAGACATCGTACAGCTTTTGCAGAAGACAGCTCGTCACCTCGAAGGTGCTCAAGGAAAGCTTTTGCGGGAGCTTAAGGTCTTCGACGTGTTCGAAGGGGCAAGCGTCGGCGAAGGCAAAAAGTCCGTCGCAGTTCGAATGGTTTTCCAGAGCGAAGAGGCCACTCTCGAAGACGAAACCGTTAATACTGTAAAAGACAAGCTCGTCGATGCGGTTTGTCAGACGTTAGGGGCCGTGGTTCGCGGGTAAAATCAAGAACTTAGCCGTCTCGACGGTGTTCTTTCTTGTAGACACGGAAGCCCAATTGACGAATTCTTGAGGTGAGGGATTTATGCCTAAGGACAGCGCGAAAGAAAAAGAAGTAGGTCAGGACGACGAAGCCGGCGGACGCAAAGGTCGTGAAGTCAGTCGTTCCACGATGACAAAAGCCGACATCGTCGAAAAAGTTTATTCGAAAATTGGATTTTCGAAAAAAGAAGCATCAGAGCTCGTCGAGATGGTGTTTGGAACTTTGAAAGACGTCCTTCACAAAGGCGACAAAGTTAAAATCTCTGGCTTCGGCAATTTTGTTGTTCGTGAGAAGAACGAACGGGTCGGGCGCAATCCTCAAACAGGTGAACAAATAAAGATTAGCGCGCGTCGCGTGCTGACGTTCCGTCCTTCGCAGGTTTTGAAAGCCATGTTGAATGGCGAGGACACCACAGGTCTTCAAGACGAAGATTAATACAATTCCGCACGGAATTACGGAATGAAGGGCGCTCACATGATGGACACCACGCTGCCTGAGAACCGAGAACCAAGATCGTTGCCTTCTGATGAAATCGAAATGCTGCCTCTCGAGCTCGATCAGCTCTCTTTCGTCGAAGTCGAACCAAGCGCTGCTCTGAATGAAAGTCTCGAAGCGATTCCGGATCGCATGGCGTTCAAGATCGGCACGGCCGCAGAACTGGTCGGCGTAAAACCGTACGTATTGCGATTCTGGGAAACCGAGTTCGAGGCATTGCACCCGAAAAAGAGTCGGAAGGGTCAGCGAGCTTATTCACGTCGCGATGTCGAGACGGCGATGATCATCAAAAAACTTCTTTATGAAGATCGATTTTCGATCGAGGGCGCGCGTGCGCGACTTCGTGAACTGCGATCAAAGGTAAAGGAAGAGCGCGGAGCCACGACTCAAGCAGCAGAAGTGCGGTCAGGTGCGCTCAATGAACTTCGCTTGATTCAGACCGAGCTCACGCGTTTCCGCGCACTGCTCGCCTAGGGCCGCGGGGTTACAGGAACCCGATTCGATTCTTTTTGCCCGGTTCATTCTGCGCAGCCTTGACGTTGATATCGCTCGCTTGAATTTCGTGCCGACCGGCAAGCACGGCACTTCCCATTGCATCTTCCAAGATTGCTGCGACTTCACGCGGGGTGAAGCTGTAGATACGTTGGAAAACATCTTCGTGAATTGTATCTGAGAAACGAAGTCTTGGGTGTTCTGCGAGAACACCCTTCATGACGTTCGGAATGATCTCGCGCATTTGCTGTTCATTGGGTTTTAGGATTTCGAAGATCGTTGCGCGGCTTCGGATCGTTTTAGGAATAGACATGAGGTCATTCGCGGTTGCGATCCAGTTGATATGACTGGCATCGATCTCGAGGCCGAGGAACTCGTCTCGAAATGCTCGAGCCGTTTTCTTTTCCCAAAGTTGATGTAGTGACG
>JAYSST010000049.1:0-2134 GCA_043720435.1 Bdellovibrionales bacterium | reverse complement strand
ATCGACGGCACGATCCAGATTCGCTCTTTTCAAGAGCACTTACGGCCTGTGTTCAAGCAAATCCAGTCAGATCAGGAACGCTTTTGACATAGGCATGCAGATCTCTGTAGCACTCGTCTTCTGTCATAGGTTCGCAGGCCCGTATCGCTAACGAACCGTCTCAGACTGAGCCGCCGAAAGCCAAGTTCTGAGACAGGCATCGTACCCTGATCATGAGACTTCGTCTTGATTCGAGAGAGTCTTCAATATTGGTAAAGTAACGACCAACGTCTGGCGATAAGCAGACATGGGTCGTTGGACGTTTGTGATTGGCACCATGCTCGGTGCTGCACTCATAATTATAATGAATATTTCTGTGGCTCAGGCCGCGGATGTCCCGCAGTCGTTCACGCTTGACGGCCGCCTCTACAGCGACGCCGCGAGCACGACTCCGCTTCAAGACGGAGCGATCACATTTACCATTCAAATTTTGGACGACGCCAAAGTCTGCGTTGTTTACGAAGAATCGCAGATCGTTAGTACCGCCGCATCGAAGGGGTACTTCTCGATGCAAGTCGGTACGGTCACCGGCAGCCCGCTAAGAACTGCTGGCGACTCGGCGAATGCGATGCCGACGATTTTTCAAAATATCACGACAATCAACGGCAAACTACTATCGAACGGAGCGCCTTGCACAGTTTCGGCAACGGGTGGGAATCGACGTTACGTTCGAGTCAAGATTTTGCCGCCTTCAATGGGCGGTGTTGCGCGCACGCTCTTGCCAGATTTAACGATCGATTCGGTTCCAAACGCCATCGTCGCAGAGCGCGCAGAATCACTTCAAGGTTTACGCGCAACGAACGTTCTGCAAGTGAACACCTCCAGCGGCAGCACTCTTTCACAAACCAATCTCGAGAGCTTATTTACATCGACCGCTCGTTTCAATGCGCTCAGTTCTGTAATCGACGGAACAAGCGTCAACTACATGCGATCAAATGCAACGGGCGGAGCAAATTTGCCCGTCATGGCCGGAGCACCGACGTCGCCGGTTCCTGGAGCTGTTTGGTACGATTCTTCAGATAGTAAAATTAAATTTCAAACATCCGTGGGACCGGTGATCGTCGGCACTGGCGCCGGTACTGTCACAAGCGTTGGTTTCACGGCTCCGAGTGAACTCTCGGTTGCGGGTGCGCCAGTCACAACAACAGGAACCATCGCCGTCACTTGGGCGACGCAGACCACGAATAAAGTTTTCGCAGCTCCAGATGGCGTGACCGGTACCCCATCTTTTCGCGTGCTCGTAGCGAATGATGTACCAAATCTTCCGTGGACAAAGATCACATCAATGCTTCCGACAACACTGTTAGGTTACGGAATTACCGACGCCGTGAAAAATGCGGGCGGTACCCCAAGTATCCAGAGCGGCCTTGATGCGGCTAAAGGTGCGGCGGCAACGGCTGGTCGTGTTTGGATTTCGACTGATACGAAAGAAATTTACAGCGACAACGGAACGACGTGGGATCTGATTGGTAAAGGCGCAAGCAGCGGCGGAACTGTGACTTCCGTTTCTTCAGCGAACGCATATTTGTCGGTTGCGACTGGAACGACGACTCCGGCGTTGACGGTGAATGTCGGTACTGCGGTAAATACAGTCGCAGCCGGTAACGATTCACGAATCACGGGTGCGCTTCCGGCAGCAACGGCATTTGCGGGTGATGTGAGCGGAGTTTACAGCGCGACGTCGGTTGATAAAATCAAAGGCACTGCGGTTTCGATCACTGCCCTTGGCACCGGAAACTTTTTCCGATTTAACGGCACGAATTGGGTGAACTCGAATTTAACTTCGGGCGACGTCACGACTGGACTCACGTACACTCCACTAAACAAAGCCGGCGACACGATGACGGGACTTCTGGTTTTGTCGGCCGATCCCGCGGCAAACCTTGGTGCTTCAACGAAACAGTATGTCGACTCTTCAACGACGTCGGCCGCGGCAAATTATTTAAGAAAAGATGCGACCGTTGCTCTGACGGCTGATTGGGATGCTGACGGTACGGGTGCCGGAACTCGATTGATCACTGGTCTCGCCGATCCAGCAGCGGCAGATGGTGCTGCGACAAAAAACTATGCTGACACAAAATTTATTTCTAGAACT
>JAYSST010000048.1:0-2135 GCA_043720435.1 Bdellovibrionales bacterium | reverse complement strand
GGCGGCGGTTAGTTTTTAGAGAAAACGGGTGCGCACATCGACCGAAGATTCAATTCCGACGGATTTGAAGCTTCGTTCGAGCCACCCGTCAGCGGCCTCTCGGCCCATCTCAAAAAGATGTTTTAGGAAATCGGGTTCGATCAACATTTTAGTCGCGGACCCGAGCTTTCTCATTTCGTCTTCACTTTCGATCATGTGAATCAAAACCGGATGGTATCGGTCACTGTCGAGCGCACCTTTTTGAATCAATCGATTCACAAAGTGAACGGCGCGAAGTTCACTCGCTAAGCTCGCATTGAACGAAATTTCCGACATACGATCTTGAATTTCAAATACCGATTTGGGAACCGCGTCACGCTTAAATGGCGTGATTTGAATAATGACGATGTCCTGAGATTTACATTCGTAGAACAGCGGAAAAAGCGCCGGGTTCCCGACAAAACCGCCATCCCAATAGTGCTGCTCTTCGACTTCGACGGCGTGAAACATTAACGGTAACGCTGTACTGGCGAGCAGTGCCGGCTCACTCAATTCCTCGCGACGAAAGACACGAATGTGTCCGGTTTCGATTGAGGTGGCTGAAACAAAAATCTTCATCGCATCGAAGTTACGTACCAAATCGAAATCGACGTGCTCTGCGATTAATTGTTTCAGCGGATTAATGTTAAGTGGGTTCCATTGATAGGGAGAAATGAGGTGCGTGAACGACGCGAACATATGGTACGACCACGACAAATCAAAACCGAATCTTCCGAACATAACGTCGAGCGGATTTCTTCGAATCGGATTTGTGTGCTGCTGTTCTCCGACCGCCATCCAAAATCGCTCGAGCGATCTTCGAGCTTCATCGCGGCCGCCGCGCGCGAGTCCTGATGCCATCACAAGCGCGTTCACCGCTCCAGCGGATGTGCCTGACAGACCCTCGAACTCCACTCTCGTGTCCTCTAACAGGCGATCGAGCACTCCCCACGTAAATGCGCCGTGCGAACCGCCCCCTTGCAGAGCTAAGTTAATTCGTTTCGTTTCTTCCTGCGGTACTTCGATTTTTGAATCACTAGACTTTAGCATTGGCCTTCATTGTCTCCACAGATTTGCCAATGTCTCAAAGAGAGACTTTACTCTACCCGACTGAAGTCGATGGCTTCGTAAACCGACAAGAAGTTATATGGCTAGCCCCGCGCGGATTCATCCGAAATTCGAAGTCAAGAACGTGGATCGCGATGGTAATGCGCTTCGCGTGGGCGATCGCGTGGGTTTCATTATGCGAGGCTGGTTCCTTCCACGTGAACAAGAATCATTCGGAGTCATAACCGAAATCGACGCCCGCGGGGGTATCAGAATTGACGCGATTGAAAACTATCGAAGGTTTACCACGACCGGCACTCCGGCATTCCGCGAAAAAATCGTGTTCTTTACGCATCACATTTACGATCCGATAAAAAAAGAACGCCGATACTTAAAACAAGAAGGCGCCTATTTGTTATCGCTCTTCCGGGTGAATCCTGACGAGCTCGAGCGACACATCAAAGAAGCACAAATGAAGGCCGCGCGCGAAGGCGACGAGACCAAAACCATGGCCATCGCCGCAGCGCGTGCCGCTGCTCGCAAAGGTCGCTAGACGCAGGACGCGGACCAAGCCAATAATGACCCATCGTCCTTTAAATTTGATGGGAGTCACTCGTGTCTTTAAAATGGCTAACGATCGTTTCGCTAGTTCTCGTCTTGATTAATGGTTGCGCAAGCGCTCCGAAAAACGCAGCTCCGCCGCTGACGCCAACTGAAGAAGCTGCCGGGCTATTCGACATCTTAGATGTCGATGGTAACGGCAAAATTTCACGTGAAGAAGCACGCAGCGGTTTCAAATACATGATCGCTTCCTACGATCGCGATGGCAGCAATGAAATTTTGGCCGCGAAACCGGGAATGACTCCCGACACACCCGTAAAACGTAAATCGAAACGTCGCCCGACTTCGCAAGACGCAACTCGAGCTTTCGAAGCGTTGTTCGAAAACCCAGGTAAAACGTCGAATGAAATATCAAAAGACGAATTCAAGAAAATGGTCGTGAAAGCGTCAGATAATCCAGACACGGATCCATTTTCTGCATTTTATTAATCTGAAGAAGCCCAGAATCC
>JAYSST010000047.1:0-14592 GCA_043720435.1 Bdellovibrionales bacterium | reverse complement strand
TGAATGATGTCGGAACTTCAGCGAATCCCAGGCGTGCGAGTTCTGCAATACGGTCTTGTTCGAGTGTGCTGCGATTCAGATGCAATCGATCGCATCCTGAGCAGCGATTCGACAGCTTGCAAAAAAGTGATGTCACGAGACGAATTCTCCGTTGGTGATTCATGAGTTGGCACGAGAACGCGGTAGCTGTCGATGTGATCCTTAAAAGTGCCTCTCGTTGTCACTGTGATTGCAGGGTTTTCATCAGATGTTTCTGTGCAATCGAATCAAAATCATGCCGACCTTGCCTAGCGCTTCTCGCCATTTTTTTGTTTCGGAAAAACACCTAGTTATGGTTAATGAGGGGGTGACGCTCGTACCGCGGAAACTGTGGCCCGATTTTCGGAAGGCAGTTGAACTCGGGCGCACTTTTGGGGGCACGCTTCAAGTCTGGGGAGGGGAACAAGTGGCATTGATGGCGATAAGTAGAAAAAGCACGGCGCTTGTTTGCGTGGTGTTCGCTGCCGCCTTCTCGCATGTGTCAGTTCCTGCTTCGGCAATGGACTCGACCGAAGTACTTCCCGAATCAATAGACTCTCCAGCACTCCGTATGGGCGTCGTCTCGGGCATCGGGATGAAGTTCATGGCTGGTGGCGACCTCATGAGCCTTGGAGATACAAACTCGATTCAGTTCGACACTCGTACGCTTACTCAATTTGAACCGCGAGTGAAGCAGCTCGTTTCTGTCTTAAATCAATTTGGATCACAACGACTCGGCGATGCTCTTTCGCTTGGTGTGTTGCGCGTAGAAACGGTTCCCGAAGTCAGGTATCTCGCGCCAGTTTACGCGCGCGGAGTCTCAGCAAATTGGACGGTCGGTTTAGGAATTCCCGTACTAACTTACAAAAACAAATTGTCGCTTCATCAAACGGGTTCAAACGTTGCCGCTGTTCGCGCACAAATCGGTAATGCGTTACCAGAACTGAATGCGGTCTTCGACGAATTGGATGTATCGCTCGCGGTTCGAGCACAAGACGTTCTTGCGCAAAAAGGATACAAGCCGCTCGCCGATCGGTCGGAGTCTCAAGTTGGCGATTTACAAATGGTCAGTCTCTACCAATTCGCAAAGCACGAGAAACTATCTGCGCAGTTGAAGACGATTGTTTCACTGCCAACCGGTCAGGGCGATGACCCCGATGATCTGGCCGATCTCGGCGCATTTGGTTACACCGCGATCGACAATCAAGTTGTAGGAAACTATGTCGTCAACGGGCGGGTAAAAGTGGCTGCAAAAGGCGGCTACAGATTCACCTTCGCGGATAACGTTGTTCGCCGTGTTCCAGCCGACGAAACAGATAGTCTTCCGGGCGCAGATACTAAAGAAACTGTCGATCGCGAGACCGGTGGTGCGCTGTACGGAGGCGCAAGCGTTTCGTATTCGTTCTCGAACGCGGTTGATTTCGCTGCCGGATACGAAATCTCAAGAAAATTCCGCGATCGATACGGTGGTGGCAAAGGCAAGCGTTACGATTTATTAGGTGGCAACACCGATTCAACAGCCGAACGAATTCGTCTCGCGCTTTCATACTCAAGCGTCGAGTCTTTTTTCGCCGGTAAAGCATGGCTTCCGTCGATGATCTCGTACGAATTTTCAGACACCATTCGTGGTGTGAATACAGAAAGGATAACAGTGCATGAAATCTCGCTTCAACTTTTCTTCTAAATGCACTGTTGTTTTGATTCTTGCCTTGTCGGCTGCGTGTTCGCCAGAACTCGTCTCGCGCAAATTCACGGAAGCGAAACAGGATTTTGGTCCCACGCGTACTGACGGAGACCTTTCAATCTCTGAAATTAAAAGCAATGCGATTCCATCAAAAGCATCTATTCGATGGAAGGGCGAGATCGAGACAGCGGCTTGGTATCGCACGAGTGACGATCTGGGTTGGCTTTCGCGCACTCTCGCGAATCCGGGATTGGGTAAATTTGCGTATCGCATGCACCGAGCCGTCGGCCGCGGAGTTTCTTGGGAACACACATTTCAAAATTCCGCCTATGCCTCGGCCGCTATCGGCGAAACTCGAGACGATACGAAGAAGGCAGTAAACTCGGGCATAGCGATGCTAAAAGCCCAAGAACCGATCATCGAAAAATTGCTAACCGATCGAAGCCAGAAGTTTGAGTGGCCGACGGAACGCAAATCGCTGGTCGCAGTTGTTGATTCCGTTGAAGCGTTTTTAAAAGCCTTTGTTCGTGACGTTGAACGTAGCAGTGTTGATAAAGCGGTGAAGAAAGAGCTCGTCGAAGAACTTCGCATCAATTTTGGACCGCGCATTCAGCGCATTCGAGCGCAGATTGCGGTCGCTTACAACGCAACTAAAACTTTCGACTTTGTGATTCAAGTTCGTGGGGTATTGAAAGAAGAGGGCGTGGACCTCGGCTCGGACATCGAGTCGAAGCTCGATGTCGCCGAACGACTTCCTCGCGAAGTGGAAAAAATTGTCGATTCGCGAACTGCCCTTTCTGTCTTGATCGATTTTTGGCGTGCGGCTTCTCCACAAACTCGCGAAGATAAGTTCAAAAAGGTAGCGCCTGAATTATACGACTTCCTCCACGGAAAGAACGACGAAGATCTAACGTGCATACAGACGGGTTGTGGACCGATCACTTCGCTGAAACGCGTACTCTTCATTCTGCCCGCAATTGAAGAGTTCGGTGTCGAGAAGATTCGAAAGACTTTAGCCGACGCGGCCGAAGAGTCGATTAAGTCTGAGCTTGAAACCGAAGCCGTAAAAGCGCTGCCTAAGATTTATCAGGAAGTTTTCTCAAAGATCGCCGGCGAGCTCGCTCGTCAACGAACGAACATCGCGAAAATCTCTACCGACTACGGCCCTTACTTGCGACTCGTCTTGAATCGCGTCGCAGTCGCAAAGCTTGGGCTTAAAGAGAAAGATCCAGTTTTAGGTGCAGAGCCGACGCGAATTCGAGTTGATCTTGGATTCTCGAACGCTGCGGTGATGACAGCAGTGCGCGCTGAGTATCGCGGCTCAGCATTTACGACCGGAGCCGCGGCCATCGGTGCAGGTATGGCCGCAGCCATTGAGCTTCACGATCATCACATTGAAAACGTGCTTATTCCAACTGGCCTAGGTCCCTATCGGATCAAGCAGGCGCTTGGCCGTGTTTTCTTCGAGCAAATAAACAAAGTTCTGATCGTCGGTGGCTTTACGACCGAGCATGCGAAAGATTTCGATGCGCTCTCAGTGGCCGACGACGCTGACACCGGTAACGGACCCGCGCGCTTCAATCTTCGAAAATCGTTGTCATCTGAATATACATTCGCGGTACCCGACCAAATCAGATTAACCCTACCGGGTAAGCCAGAACTTGTTTTGGGTTCGGTACCACCGAAGCAAATAACAAATAGTGTCGCTGGTCAGGCTGAAATGTTGAAAGGCTTGAGCCGGATTGCCTTAAGCCTGCGCGATTGGGAGCAAACACCATTTGATGAAGTTCTTGGCGCAGTAAATTTGGCCGACTTTGTTCCAGACCTCCCAAAAGCGGCAGTCGACCGTAAGCTTTTTCCAAAGGAATTATTCTACGCAGCCGCCATCGGAAACGCCGGCGCAATACTGCAGAACATAACGAAAGAGTTTTCGACGGTGGGACTCATCGGACCTGGTGGTGAAATGCACTGGGGGAACGAATCGGATCCCTCGAAGGATCCGACGAAGCAGGCGATTGCCGCAACAGTCTTCGATCTCATCGACGGCGAGCGTGCAACCACGACAAAGTCGGTCGACGTTGCGCGCTTTCTGTCGGCCATAGCAGATTTTTTGCGAGCTTCGGACGGCATCGAAAAAGCGACAGCGGGTGTCTTGATTGATGCCGGGCCTGACGGCCGGCGCGCAGTCGATCAGGTTCTAGCCGCCCGAAAAGATTTAAAACTTTTGGTGATGGCGCTGGCTAATTTTTTGTCGAGCCATGCGATCGGTGAAACGGGCTTGGTCCTGCCGCTGTTCAGTCGCTCAGCCGACAACAGATCATTGGGCATGTCCGGTCAGCCCCAGTTGCTGGATCAGGCGGTGGTGATTCGGGCACTGCTAGACGCCTCGGACGTGATTTCAGCGGGCATTTATCGAACTGCAGCAGTTGATCTGATGTCTGCCATGAACTTTACATTTTTCCGTCCTAACCTTGGTTTCTATTCAGAGAGTGCCTCTGACGAGGGAGCCCTTGGCCTCGAAGTGCTGGTCTCTATCCTTGTCGCTGGTGAACGAGTTTCTCCTTACATGACGCGAGAACGTCTAGGTCAGTGGGTTCGCGTTTCACGACCGTGGATCAATGCTCTGCACGATGCTGCGGAGACTCTTCCTTAATCTCCACAGTTTGTTACACTCGCCTCATAGTTAATTTGGGGGTCTGTATGATTCGAGTTACATCCGCCGCGTTCGTTTCGTTGTTCGCACTTGTCAGCTTGGGCGCTAGCGCCGCACCGGCCGCAGCAAAACCTACGGCTAAACCGGTTGCCAAAACAGAAGCAAAGGCAGAAGTAAAAGCAGTTTCAGCAGCAACTTGTGCCGCGGATAGCGGAAAGAGTGCTTACGATTTTTCAGTCGTAGATGTTGAAGGCAAGCCGGCGACTCTATCGTCGTTCAAGGGCAAAGTTGCGCTGATCGTCAACACTGCATCAAAATGCGGTTACACGGGCCAATACAAAGATCTGCAGGAGCTGTATGCGAAGTACAAAGACAAAGGCTTCGTAGTTCTCGGTTTTCCATCGAACGATTTTGGCGGACAAGAGCCCGGGTCAAATAAGGAAATCAAAACTTTCTGCGAGACAAACTTCAATGTGAAATTTCCTTTGTTTGATAAGGGCGCAGTCAAAGGAGCGCAAAAGCAACCACTTTACAAGTTTCTCACTGAAGAAGCGGGCGACGCCTACAAGGGAGAAGTCGGCTGGAACTTCGAGAAGTTTCTGGTAGATAAAAAAGGTCACGTGGTTGGCCGTTATAAATCCGGTGTGAAGCCATCGGATTCAGACCTGACTAAAATTCTCGAGAGCAGTCTCGCGAAAGACGCGGCGGCGTGCCTCTAATATCACTCGAGCGTATCACAAAACATTTTGCCGGAACCGGCGAAGTGGTGTCTACGCTCGACCTTAAGATTAAAAATGGTGAATTCATTTCTTTTCTTGGTCCGAGCGGATGCGGTAAGTCCACTTTATTGCGGCTCATCGCGGGTCTCGAAATACCCGATAGTGGTGCGATCCGATTTACTCAGAAAGCTCGAGTTTCGTACGTTTTTCAAGAACCGGAATTGTTGCCTTGGCGCAACGTCGTCGAGAACGTGCGGCTGCCGCTCGAACTTGGTTTCGAAGCATCGCGGCTTTCGCGCGACGAAAGCACTAGCCTTGTCGCTTCTGTTATTAAACGTGTCGGGCTGGTCGACGCTAATTCAAGAATGCCACACGAACTTTCTGGCGGAATGAAGATGCGAGTTTCTCTCGCACGCGCACTTGTTACGAAGCCCGAAGTTCTGCTTCTCGACGAACCTTTCGGTGCTCTTGATGAAGTGACTCGTTTCGCTTTACAGGAGGATTTGCGGCGCCTGTGGCGAGAGTCTGGGATGACCGTCATTTTCGTTACTCACTCGATGTCAGAGGCGGCATTTTTGGCTAACCGGCAAATCGTTTTCTCGGGTCGTCCGGCGCGAATTCTTGCCGACCGAGTCTCGGGTCTCGGACCCGAACGAAACGATCAGACAAGGCTTTCCACGCTATTTGGCTCCGAAGTGCACGAGCTGCAGAAAATGTTTCGGTCCGAAGCGAAGTCGAACGAGGCATCTCGATGAGACAAGCATCTCGATATATTCTGCCGCTCGTTCCGCTTGTTGCCGTGTCGTTGGTCGTGGAAGTTTTAGTGCGAAGCGGGATTGTTCCTAGCTACATCTTGCCGGCACCCACAGAAGTTGTGCTTTCACTATTTAATGACTGGAACGAATATTCGAAAGGGTTTTATAACACGGCTCTATCAGCGACTCTTGGGCTCACTTTGAGTTCGACAATCGGTACCGTCGTTGCAATCTTGTTATCGCTGTCGAAAGTGCTTCGACGCGCATTTCTTCCTTACGCGACGTTTTTTCAAACTGTTCCTATTATCGCATTAGCCCCGGTGCTCATAATTTGGTTTGGCTTCGGGCGGCCGACGGTTATTGCCAGCGCATTTATCGTTTCGGTTTTTCCTATTATCGCGAATTCGATCTTGGGATTCGAGTCGACTGAACCCCGATTGCACGATCTGTTTCGACTGCATCGTGCTTCACGACTCGACACTTTGTGGAAGCTGCAACTGCCTTCGGCACTTCCCGCGATATTTAGCGGGTTGCGAATTGCGAGTGGCCTCGCGGTCATTGGTGCAATCGTTGGCGAGTTCATAGCGGGAGGGGGCCTCGGTGAAGTGGTCGACACAGCACGAACTCAGCAAAGACTTGATAAAGTTTTTGCCGCTGTCCTCTTGTCGTCATTATTAGGGCTGATTCTCGTGCTTTTGATAGATTTGGCCTCGCGTCTGACATTGCGTTCATGGTACGCCGGAGAGCGCAACGGCAACGAGGATAGGATGCGATGAGAAAAAGTTTAGGAGCAGCCGCCCTCGTTCTCAGTTTTTCACATTCATCGTTTGCTACTTCCAGAGTAGTGATAGCCACCGCGACACCCAAAGCAGTTGAAAAAGTTCGTATTGCACTGAATTGGAAACCTGAACCTCAGTTCGGCGGGTTTTATGCTGCACGAATGGCAGAGCTCGATAAGAAAAACGGCGTGGAACTCGAGATTGTACCGGGCGGCGCTGGGACTCCGGTCGTACAGATGATCGCAGCGGGCCAGTTTGATTTTGGAATCGCTAGCGCAGACGAGGTCGTTGTCTCTCGCGCGCGCGGCAGCGACATCGTTGCATTGTTCGCGGTTTACCAAACGAATCCGCAAGCCATTCTGACGCATGCCGAGCGCGCATTTGAATCCCTTTCGGACGTTTTCAAAAGCGGCGGTACAATCGCGATGCAAAAGGGGTTGCCGTACGCAGTTTTTTTGACGCGCAAATATTCGAGCGGGATGAAATCGTCGATTGTTCCATATCTTGGCGGCATATCTAACTTCTTGGCGCGCCCGGATCACTCGCAGCAATGTTTTGTGACCTCAGAACCGTTTCTTGCGCGTAAACAAGGTGCGAAAATCAAAACCTTCCTTGTCGCAGAGAGCGGCTTCAATCCTTACACCACGGTGCTTGTCACTCGTCGAAGTGTGCTTAAAGAAAGACCTGAGTTTGTGAAGAACGTTGTAAATACCGTTCGCGAGGGGTGGCGACGTTACCTCACCCAGCCTGACGAAACCAACGTCCGAATGCATGAATTGAATCCATCTATCGACTTAGCTACATTCAAACAAATGTCTGACGCTCAAAAGCCTCTTGTGGATCCTTCTTCAGGCGGCACGTCCTCTTCGAACGCACTGGGCACGATGACTGCGGCACGTTGGAGTGAGCTGTCGGAACAACTGCTCTCGATGAAAGTCATCGATGAGCGTCCGGCGTCCGAAACGCTCTTTTTTAAATTCTAGAACTGGCCCACGACGCTGCGCTAGTCGGCGGAAAGCTTCAGCATTTCATTGTGATAAACCGCATAGATAGCAAAGTGATCACCCAATCTTTCTGGGAGCTTCGTGGTACACCAGGTTCTTCTAAATAGCCTATTCATGTTCGCTCTCGTCATTGCGCAGGTGTGGTTGAGCGAAAAAAGTGGATCAAACCGAATTTTTTTAAGCTCTCCTTGTCCGACGATCGAACCTCGCGCTCCTTTGAAAGTGATGTGCGAAGCTTTCGGGAAGTATTTTTTCACATCAGCTGGGTAATGTGGATTTTGATCGGATTTAAAGGTGGCCGTTTCTGCGACCAACGGTTTTAACTTTTCAAAAAGCCGTTTTCGGCCAAGAGCTCTTGTATCTTTCCGAGGGCCGTATTTTTTTAGTGCGATTCTCGTTAGATGGCCTTTCGCCTGAAACTGCGAAATCTCGAAGCCAAGGATTCGCCTTGTCTTTGATTCGACAGCAAGCGTAATTGATAGGGGCTTACATTTTGTGTGCTCCGAAGTTTCTTGGTCATCAAATTCCACCTGTAAGCAAGTACCCTTGAGAAGATTTGTCGTTAAAAGCTCGTTTCGGCTTAACTGGCCCAGATAAATAAGCTTCCGCGCAATGGTCGTTCGACTCAGATTAAGGAGCTTAGCTGCCCGACGGAGCGATACTCCCGAGCAAAGAAGTTTTCTCAACCGGTCATTAAATTGGCGTTTCTTTTGCCGGTACGCCGGATGCGCCGTGCTTCTCGAAAAACTTCTTCGACACCTCCGGCAATGAAAACGTTGAACGTTGCGAGAGTCGGATTTTCGTCTGTAAGACCCAGAACGTCTTACGAAAGACCGAGTGCCGGATAACTTCGAAGCTTCTAAGCAGTAAGGACATGATTGATCCATATCCTCATCAAGAAAGGCAAAACGCCCACCAAGCGCAGCGAGGTGGGCCAGTTTTTAATTGTTTGAATTCTGAGTACGAGCTGCATCTTGTGCGCGAGCTGTCTCAGTAATGCTGTTGACCATCATCGCTGTCTGAGTTGGATCCTGGTTCAGCGCTTGCGCCAAGCAATCAACTGTAGCAGTCGAAAGCGAACCCGATTTACCCATTGTCTTCAGCTCTTCGACGTTTAAGCAGATCGACTGAAGTGCAGTCACTGCCGTTGCTTCGTCTTGAGTAGTCTGAGCCGTTGTAAGAGCGCCAACAAATTTCTCGGCAGAAGCGTTAGTCAATTTGTATGTCTCTGCAACTTCACCGACGTTTAGTTTCGATTCGCCAGCGAGGCTCATATTGTAACGACGTGCACAGCTGTCGTAATCCGTTCGGCACTCTTGACCGATAGTACGTCCATAATAATCACGAACTGGCCAGCAACGTGTTCTTTCAACTTCCACGCAGCGTTGACGTGGCGGTGGAGAATAAGTCGGTCTATGAGCGTCGACGATGATTGCGCCGATGACGCCGCCTGCAACACCCGATGCGATTTCACGGTTGGTACATCCGCCGCCCTGAACTGTGCCCGCAAACGCAAAAGCCAAGAGTAGAGCTACTTTCCAATTGGGAACAAAACGCATACGTGCCTCCGAATAAAAGTTGAAAACAAAAGTGGAACGGGTCCCCCAGGAGCAATTGTTGGGCGCGGAACGGGAGCTGGTCAGCATGCCTATGTTCGAATGCACTGGTCTCAGACAGCTGTTTATTTAATATCAGGTGACGAAAACCGTCACCTTGGTGCCGACCCGTGCGCCAAACGGCTTGTTCCGCTTCGCTCATAGTTGCTTTGCCGTTAACGGCGTGGGAATTTCGACGGATGCGAAAACTTGGGACCAAACGAAATTTATATGCAGCCGTGTTTGTCTCGATCTGCATTTTGGTCGGTGTCGGCTGCGCGAGTCTCCTTGAATCCGTCGTCAAGCAGCCAAAGGTGAGCTTCGCTTCGATTCAAGTTCGGGATGCGAAGCCTGAGGGCGCGACGGCCGTGATTTCACTGAATGTTGAGAATCCGAACGGTGTCTCGCTGACGGTGGACCGTCTGCGCTATGCCCTCGAACTTGGCGGGCGACAAGTCGCCGCCGCCGAAGTCGAGAAGGTTGCGACAATCGCAGCGCATGCAACCTCGAAGGTCGAAGTCCCGATTCCATTTCGTTACGACCAGGTTTTTGCCTCGGTTCTCGATCTCATCTCGAAAGGTACGGCGGCTTACAAAGTGACGGGTGCCGCGAAAATCGGAATTTTCAATTTACCGTTCGATCACACCGGCGATCTCAAACTTCGAGAATGAGAAAAGAATTCTACCTCTTCCGGCATGGCGAGACGGATTGGAATCACATTGGCCGAATGCAAGGCAGCGCCGACATTCCTTTGAACAGAACTGGAATTTTGCAGGCCGAATCATTGCGCACCTTCTTCGATGCTTTGGTTGCGGACTTTCCTCAGAACGGCGACTCCCATCCCGCAATTCCGGTATTGGTGAGCTCACCTCTCGGCAGAGCGCGAGAAACAGCGCGTATCGCGTTGCGGATCGACGAAGACACAGCGGGCGCAATCCGCACCGATGCGAGATTTGCAGAAACCCATTTGGGACTTGCCGAAGGGATGACCCTCGAGCAGCTCGTTGAAAATTTTGGTAAAGACGCTTGGGCAAGCTGGATTGGTTTGGGTGTCGAGTCGTGGGAAGCAAAGTTTCCAGGCGGTGAAACGAAAGGCCAAGTTCGGGACCGCGCTCTCGAAGCGCTGAATGAAATGGCGCGCGAAGACTTCAATATTCGCGTCGTCGCAACTCACGGCGGTTTGCTTCGGAGAATTCTTCATCACTATTATCCGCACGAAACGATGCCGATCGACGTGGTAAACGGATCGGTTTTCAAGTTCGTCTATGAAAATGAACAGTGGAGTGTCGATAAGAAGCCGGTCTTTGAACCGAAGTGATTTACAATAGCTTCCGATTACAAAACGGGTTCCACGCGTACGATGCCCGATTTATCTAACACAATTCGATGTGTCGCTAGGTGAACGCTGTCGGGCTTGATGATGTGCGGTTTGAATCCGAGGATGGCACGTATTGCCTGAGTCCAAGTGCGAAGCCTCGACGGTTTTGCCAATGGACCTTTCAATAGCGACGTTCGAGTCACCATGTGAAAGTGATAAACGCGATGTGACCTAGAAAGGGTCAGTCGGCCGTCGGCCTCGAGGTCTGTAAGGTCCTTGAAGGGGTCGTCCATGAACTTTAAGTGACGATCGAGATTCAATCGAACGTTCTCGTGCAGCGAACGCGAGTTACCGGGCCCGGCGTAGTTTGGACGCAAGAAAAACACGCGTCGTGTACTCAAAACATCTTCAGGCAGGCGAAGATTTTTTTCGATCACGGTGTCTGCGTGACGTGCCTCCGTTACAGCGGCGTCACAAGCTTTCGACGAATAGATTTGCAGCCACTCGCGGCTTATCCCGAAATTTTTCTGATCGGCTATGAGTTGCGTTTCGAAATCCGGAATCAGTGCCAACGCTTTCGACTGAAGCTTTGTTCGGGCCCAGTCTTTCATTCGATCTCGAACCACATAGAGGATAACGCCGAGACCCACCAGCATCATACCTTGAGAAGCCAACGTTGCGACGTTTTTTCGCCCGAGTTGTTCGAGTGTGGCCGCGATGATCGCGGCAATCGCTGTTCCGACCAGCGCGGTCGACTCGGTGACCTTTTGTGCGGCTTCGGTTTTTGTTACATCGACAAACGTTTTGCTTTGGAAGAATTTTTTGAGCTGACTCAATCGGCTTAAATGACGTTCACGTTCGAGATCTGTCTCAGATTCAAAAGAGAGACCACGCGTACGACGATAAACGGCCTCATCTTCTTGAAGCGCTTTTAGCAGCTGTCTTGCTTTAACTCGACCTGCCTCTGGTGAAGCGTCGCCGTCGATGGTCGAACCCGCCGTCTTGTTGGCGGCTGAATCGACTTCGCCTTCGGCGTCATCGTGTCGGGTCCACTCGCGAGACGACTCGAAGTTGTTGAATTCGGTTCCAACGGCTCCAAGATACTGAACGTAAAGTTGGCTGACGTATTCATCGAGCAGAGAGTTCAGGGATTTTCCGTCTTCGGTTCGCGAACGCATCGCTTCCCGCAGAGCCTCGATTTTTCGGCGAACGGCCTGAAGGTTTCTGACGAAGGCGTCAAACCCGTGCGACCGGCCCGCGCTTGTCATCAGCAGCGTCTGTGATAAGAAAAATTGTCGACCGTGCTCGCTTGAAAGTCGCTTCAATCGCTCGGCAAAAATCGCCGCAACATCTTTTGCGGCTTCAAGAACGCATTCGCGCAAGTTCGACGGCACTTCTTGCTCCATCGCTTGCGTCGCTAAAATTTCTTGTTCGAGGCGTGCGTTTGCTTTTTTCAGTTCCAAAAGCGCGTGGCTGAAATCTTCGTCGTCAAAACCTTGAACCGAAGGAACTGAAATGCGAAGGCGCGTGCGAATGTCTTTTGAAAATTCATTTTTCCCGACGAGACCGATTTCAAAACTCTTCGGTACGTAGAGGAACATTTCAGTGACCACTTTTTGCGAATCGTCGCACAAGTTGATGATCGATTTAATTTCAACATTATGGTGATCGTGGCGCGAAACAACCATGACCGTTTGGGTCGATGCTTTTGCCTTATCTGTGTCGTCTACATTCACTTTGCGATGAAACTCTCGGGTTGTCTTGACGGGCGTCTGCGGCGGCGTCGGCTTTACGCGGAAGACTGAAGACAGATATGTAGGGAAGGCAACCGACTTAAACTTCACTGTATTTCGCTCAAACTCCGTCAAGTTAGGGTTATGTCAGGGTAGGTCCCATCAGTGGACTGACCAAGCTTTTTCGGAACTTCTTGCTATTAAAAGTCTCATCGGAACCTTCCTAACTCCTCTACGGGCCTCTTTAAAGGTATCTGTCAGGCTCTAGTTGAGGATCGGCAAACTCATGCGTAGAAGGGCGTCTTATGCGTAATGTGCATGATCCTTACCGTCGTCCCCAATTGAGACGAAAATTCGAAGCCGCCCGGTTCATCACCTCGGCGATTAAAATCCTATCGGGACTGGTTCTCGCGTTTCTGGCTGTTTCGGTTGTGAGCGTTTCAATCTTCGCTTTTGCACCAGTTCTGATGACGCCACTTGTTGCCATTCGCGCAGTGGAGGCTGGTTTTGCGGGACGTCCTACCCACTTCGAAAAGGATTGGATCGGCATTGATGAAATGGCGCCGATTCTTTTGCGAGCTGCCATAGCAAGTGAGGATTTTCGTTTCACCGAACATCGCGGTTTCGATTTCATCGCTATCGAAAAGGCGATGAAAGCGAATGATCGTGTTCAGAAGCGCGGCCGAGGCAAAATTCGCGGAGCCAGCACCATCTCGCAACAGACGGCGAAGAATGTTTTTCTGTTCCCGAGTCGAACCTGGGTTCGCAAGGGACTCGAAGTATGGATGACCGTTTTGATCGAAACCATTTGGTCGAAGCGAAGAATTCTGGAAGTTTACTTGAACGTCGTAGAGCTCGGCGATGGGGTCTACGGCGTTGAAGCGGCTTCACGAAAGTTTTTTCGCAAATCGGCAAAAAACCTGAATTCGAGCGAAGCGGCACTGCTGATTGCGGTTCTTCCGAACCCGCGCGTGTTGCGCGTGAACCAGCCCTCGACCTATGTCCGGTACCGCCAGTCGGCGATTCTGCGCCGATTGTCCTACGTCGAGATCCCGGATTAGGGCTGCCTCAAGCGCTGGACCTTCGTCCAACTCGCTCATTCTAGGCTTAGCTCCATCCGATAAATACACAGTCATTACTGAACTTGTGACTGCGGTAGGAGCATTCATGAAGAAGATCACGGCGGGCGAAAATCATAATTCCGAACCAAGCTTGGAGCTCGCCAACGCTTTTTGGCGATGGTTTTCATTCTCGGTCTTTTTATTACTCGTTGCGGCCGCGATACCAGCGTTCAGCGCCGACGTCTTCATCGACGAGGGAGACAGCGATTCCGCAGCCACACCTGTTTCTACACCTCCGTTAGCGGCCGTTCCAGCGGCGGGTGGAAAAGCGCCAGCGAGCGAAGAAATTCCGCCAGCAGGAGCAGGCCCGGAAATCGATACCTCGATCAGCGGACTCGAGCCGTCACCGCCAATGGACGTAGCGCCAGCAATATCTGAAATGGATAAATCGAACGCTCAAAAGGTTAACGATTTAATGGCGACTCCGGCCGCTGGAAAGAAGCAGGCGAAGAAAGCATCGAAAGCCTCTGCTTCGAAGAAAATAGCAAAAGCGTCGAAAAAATCTTCGAAGAAAATTGCAAAAAAAGCTGAGAAGAAAAAGAAAACGACGGCTTCGAAAACAAAGAAGAAGTCGAAGAAGACTGCCGAAGTTAAAATCTCGAAGAAAAAGAAATCTACGAAGGTTGCTGGCGCGGGTAAATCGAAGTCGTCGAAGCGAAAGATTGCTTCGGTCGGCAAGTTTGCCGGCGGAAAATATGTTACGTCGTCGCGATCGTGTGCTTTGGAGTCAGCTCCGGGCGCTGGCGATTCGAACGGTATGACAAAAAATTCGCGCAAGCTCTGGGTCGAAGATTCTGGCAACACCAGCTATTACAAAGTATACGTAAAAGGCGGAGCAGCGGCGTTCGTCGCGCGCGACTGCTTTTAGTTTTCGTTGGCACCTCGATTGGGGCATTCGTTAGTCGCAAATCTTCTGTGTTTGCTGAGAATGCAGAGCGGATTTTGAACTTCTGAAAGCAGATCTTGAACTTCTGGAGAAGCGAAAGGTGTGGGGCGACCCGCACCTTTTTCATTTGTTCTCACTACGTGCTGCATCTCCTGTACTCTCGTTTAACCGCAGCACTTTCGGCCTTGAGCGTTTCCGTCCGACCCTCGGCGCATCAAATCCATTTTTCGCCTAGGTTATTCCCTGCTCTTCGCTGACGCCGCCCCTCCTTTGCACTTCCTCTGAACTTCGGGGGGGTATCGGTCACATGCGACAAATTCAATTTCA
>JAYSST010000046.1:0-2136 GCA_043720435.1 Bdellovibrionales bacterium | reverse complement strand
CTAAGGCCGCAGTGTTGTCCGTGATTTGCTTTTCACGACGCTTAATTTCGCGATCGATTGTCGCTAGTTCTGCTTTAAGCGAATTCACTGTTGCGAGTCGGCGATCGACTTCGGTTTGAAGTGCATCGAAGCCCGAAGATTGGCGGAAGTTCGCGAGATCCGTACGCGACTGGCGAAGTCGGCGATCCGCTTCCGAAAGATCGCGGCTTGCTTGCGAACGGTCGTTTGTGAGGCGCGAGATTTCATTCTGTCGTGAAGGAACGTCGACTTGATCGATCGAACGAATACGGCCCTCGGTATCGCGCAAGCGGTCGTCCGCTTGGCTTGCCCGATTACGAGCATCGCTGACTCGACGATTGAGGTCATTGTCGATTTGCGCAACTTCGTTTTCGATCTGTCCACGAATTTGGGCCATCTCGTTTTGCTTCTGACGTTTTGTTCCCTCAAGAACTTGCACACCTTGCTGGAGTTCTTGTAGTCGGCGATTCGCGTCGCTGAGTTGGAATTGAATTGGTCCGCAGTCCATGCCCGGAGTTCGGCGGCAAGCGATGAACTCTTGGTTGAGGCGATTGCGTTCACTTTCTTGACGTTGAATCGCTTGCTCTTGACCGCGAATACGCATGTCGATGTCTTGAAGGTCACGGTGAATGCTTGCAACGCGACCATCTGATTGAAGTCGGCGGCGAAGTTCGTTTTGCGCATCGAAATCGTTCGCATCGCGCGTCGCACGATCAAGTTCGCTGCGTGCGCTTTGTGCATCGTGCTGTTCGCTTGAGAGGCGCGATCGCAGACTTCGCGACTGATTTTGCAAATCCGCAAGTTCGGCGTTCGCCTGGTTCAAACGAGTTTCTACTGACGCGAGGTGGTTCTGCGCTTGGTTCAGAGAAGCTTCGTTCGAACGGATAGCGCCAGACAGGCGGTTGTACTCTGGCACGAGATGCTTCACTTGATTGTAGGCGGCCTCGTACGATGTGTTCGCTTGAACGAGCTCCGATTCTTTAACAGCGATCTGCGGCTTTAGAGTCTGAATATCCTGGTTCGCCTGAGCAATCGTCGCTTGTGCTTGCGCGCGAGCCGCTTCGAGGCGAGTGACTTCAGTCTGTGTCAAACGATCCAGGTTTCGGCGAAGTCCTGTAAGTTCGTTGATCTCTTTCAAGTACTTCGCGTTCAATTTTTCAATCTCAGTTTGTGTAACCTTCGAAGACAAGAACGCGGCTCTTGCATCACCGAGTGACTGTCGAAGGACATCTGTTTTCGCAGGAGTCACACGACCGAAATCAACCGCTGCAACTTGGCCAGCGATCGACGCAGTCAAAAACGCTTTTTCAAACGAGCTGTCGACAGCTGTCGGAACTGCGAGGCCTGCTGCGCAACGTTTGCCGAGATCCGCGAGCGACGCGCTCGAACCGCGAAGCGAGAATGAAATCAGCGATGCTGGCATCGCACCTGTTACGTCATACCCTTGAGCGTCGAACTTCATTTCGCGCTTCAGGTAAGAAAGAAGTTCTTCGGTGTTTTGCGGAACGTTCCAGAAGACTTCGTCCGCGCCACTGCCGGAAAGTTTCGCAAACGACAGAACTTTTGTTTTCGCAGGATTAAGTGCGGCTTTGTATCCTACGGTTGCAGATGTCGCCACTTCAGAGCGGATCGCCACTTCGAGTGGTTTCGTTCCAGCTTTATCGACACGCACTTCGAGATGATGATTTACGGCTGCGACGGTTGCGACGGTCTCTGCAACGCAAGTCGTACCAGTATCGAACAATCGCCAGTCTTTTGAAGTCGAGATTGGAGTGGCGGCAAGAGGCGTCGCCGTTTCAGCTGTTGTCGCGAGCGGGGCAGGTGCTGGAGCAGTAAAGAACTGCGGCGCTTCTGCGTGAGCCGGTAGGCTACATCCCAAAGACAAGACCAAAGAAATGCCCAAAGAAACGACCGAAGTCGTAAGACCGATTTGTTTGCTCACAGAGTTATCCTTTTTGATGCGTGCGTGTTGGTGCGAAAGTGAACCAAGACACACCGCTTAGGCAACTGTTATGCCGGGGAATTCAGAGTCAAAGCGATCCGCGCAGGGCGTCGAGCTCTGCGTCAATAGCGACTGAGACACTTGGCCGAAGCAAAACCGCGGCGAGTGCTTTCGGA
>JAYSST010000045.1:0-2138 GCA_043720435.1 Bdellovibrionales bacterium | reverse complement strand
TGTTCGCTACGTGAGTACCGCCACAAAGTTCGGTCGAAAAATCACCCATGCGAATCACGCGAACGCGATCGCCGTACTTTTCGCCAAAAAGTGCCATCGCACCTTTCGCCATTGCATCTTTGTGTGACATCTCTGCCATTTCGACAGAATGGCCTGCGCCGATTTCTTGATTCACGAGATCTTCGACCTTTCGAAGTTCTTCGCGTGTCAACGCTTTGCCATGGGTGAAGTCGAAACGCAGACGTTCAGAATCAACGAGGCTTCCTGCTTGTGTGACGTGTGACCCCAAAACTTTTCTCAGCGCTGCGTGCAGCAGGTGAGTTGCCGAATGGTTGTTAGCTGTCGCACGACGAGCGCTCTCCTCAACGGCTAGTAAAGTTTCATTGCCTTCTTCAAGCGTGCCGCCCACGACACGAATGTGATGAAGAACAACATCGTCTTGTTTGGTAGTATCAAAAACTTCAGCCTTCACACCTTTAGAAGTCGCAAGCAGACCGCGATCGCCGGCTTGTCCGCCGCCTTCTCCGTAGAATGAAGTTGTGCTGAGGATCGCAAAACCTTCTTCGCCAGTTTTCAACGACTTCACTTGGGATTTGCCGTTCGAAAGCAGCAGAACTTTTGCGGTGCCACTCGTGGACGTATAGCCCGTGAACGGAGTGACGCCGGACTTTGACTTCACGTCTTGCGCGATCTTCACAATGTGTGCGGCATCGACGGAAGCTTTGAACTTCGATCCGCCAGCACCACGTGCTTTGTCGCGCGCTTCATCCATGTGTTTTTCGAAACCAGCTTCATCGATCGCGAAGCCTTTTTCAGTCGCCATAAGCTTAGTCAGATCGACCGGGAAACCGAACGTGTCGTAAAGCTTGAAGATCGTTGCGCCATCAAGTGTCTTCACACCGCGATTGCCAAGTTTGCCTAAAGAGTCGTTTAAAATTTCGGTGCCTTGATCGAGGGTCGTGAGGAATCGTGTGATTTCATCTTGGACGGTCTTTAAAACGTGATCACGGCTGCGCTTGAGCTCGGGATACACATCGCTCATCTCGTTGATCAAGACTTGAATCGTTTGAACGAAGAGGCTCGGATCGCCCGACAACTTTCGTCCGTGACGAATTCCGCGACGCATGATTCGTCGAAGAACGTAGCCGCGGCCTTCGTTCGAAGGCAAAACGCCGTCGGCGATTAAGAATGCGGTCGCGCGAGAGTGATCGGCGAGAACGCGCATCGCGGCCACTTGTTCGGCGATGTCTTTGTTTTTCGCTAAAACTTTATAGTCGCTGACGTAATCTTTTTTCGAGACCTGTGCCGCCTTCGCAATAATCGGCATAAACAGATCGGTGTCATAGTTATTCGGGCGACCTTGTAACATCGCGGCCCAACGCTCGAGACCTGCGCCAGTATCGACCGAAGGTTTCGGAAGTTCAGTTCTTCCGGTCGTACTTTCGTTGTACTGCATGAAGACGTTATTCCAGATCTCGACGTAACGATCGCCTTCGCCACCCATCGTCGATGGATTTGCGGGATCGAGATCGGCTTCAGGGCCGTGGTCGTAAAAAATTTCAGAGCAAGGTCCGCACGGGCCCGTGTCGCCCATTCTCCAAAAGTTTTCTTTTTCGCCGAAGCGATAAATGCGCTCGCGCGGAACGCCCTCTTGTTTGTGCCAAATGTCGGCCGCTTCGTCGTCCGTTTCAAAAACGGTGACGAATAGGCGATCTTTTGGAATCTGCAATTCTTTGGTCAGAAGTTCCCATGCGAAATGAATCGCATCTTTTTTGAAGTAATCGCCGAACGAAAAGTTCCCGAGCATTTCGAAGAAGGTGTGGTGACGAGCGGTGAAGCCGACGTTTTCGAGGTCGTTGTGTTTGCCGCCCGCTCGAACGCACTTTTGCGAAGTGACGGCACGCGAGTAGGCACGCTTCTCGAGTCCCAAAAATAAATTCTTGAACTGGTTCATTCCCGCGTTTGTGAAAAGCAAAGTCGGATCGTTATCGGGAACGAGAGAACTAGACGTCGCCTGTTGGTGACCGTGCTTAGTGAAGTAGTCGAAATACATCTGGCGAATTTCACGTGATTTCATAGTCCGCTATTAAAGCGGATTTTCGCTCAAGAGGCGAGAAAAGACCTTCTGCGCCGTCGAA
>JAYSST010000044.1:0-14624 GCA_043720435.1 Bdellovibrionales bacterium | reverse complement strand
GTAGAAAATTTTGTTGGATGAAACCCTTCGCGCCTTCGTGTGAATATTTATATCCTTTTCCATAGCCGAGCGACTTCGACATTGCGGTTTTTGAGGAGCGAAGTGGAAGCGGAATCGGAAGTGATCCTGTTCGATCGACGACCTCGAGTGCAGCGTGAAGTGCCATGTAGGACGCATTCGATTTCGGCGCGCACGCGAGGTAGGTCACTGTCTGCGCAAAAATGATCGAAGCTTCGGGCCAGCCAACGCGTGTGACTGCTTCGAAACATGAAACTGCAACTTGAAGTGCCCGTGGATCTGCATTGCTGATGTCTTCGCTTGCTAGGATCATAAGCCGCCTCGACAAAAATGCGACGTCCTCTTGGGCTCGAACGAGACGCGCGAGATAGTACATCGCCGCATCCGGATCTGATCCTCGGATACTCTTGATTAACGCGGAAATAGTGTCGTAATGCGCGTCCCCTGCCCTGTCAAAACGCAGAACCATTGCACCAAGACGTTCTTCGAGCTGAGGCGAATCAAGCGGATGCTCGGGCGCACCTGCCGATTCGGACTGGCACAACCACTCGATGGAATTCAAAAGTTTGCGGGCATCGCCATCTGACAGTGAAAAGAGTCGAGTGAGCGCTTCTTCACGAAGCCATCCTTCGAGGGTCGTATCCATCGCTTTAAAACCGCGACTCGCCAGCTCCTTCAAATCTTCTTCATTGAGCGGCTCAAACGCGAGAACTTGGCATCGACTGATCAATGCCGGATTCAATGCATGTGATGGATTCTCTGTCGTCGCGCCGATAAGACTGACGTCACCAGCCTCGATCGAAGCCAAGAGAACGTCTTGTTGAGCTCGATTGAGACGATGAATCTCGTCGACGAACACCATGGTGCGCTTGCGCTCGACCGACTGGCGCACTCTCGCCCGGTCGCAAACTTCTTTTAAAATCTTAGCGCCAGTTTCAATCGCCGGGCAATTTTCGGTGAAAATATCAGGGCGACTTGCGACGATTCGGGCGAGCGTTGTCTTCCCGCACCCCGGGGGTCCAAATAAAATGAAACTTGGAGTGCGCGCTCCACCTGCGGATTCTAATTGTTTTCGCCAGTGAGCATTGCCGGAAAGTAATTTGGGTTGTCCAACCATTTCGTCCAAGGTCTTCGGTCGAAGACGTTCGGCGAGGGGTCGGTCGGGAGATTGCGCGCGAGCTAAGTCAAAAAGATCCATCGTACATTTGCTTATCACGACTTCAGGGAAAATTGGATCCTCTAGTACCGTTCGGCTGACACAGTCACAGTTTGCCGAACCGGAGTTTGTTCTCCGTCCGAGCACGTGCCGTCGACCGTATTAAGCACGCATTTCGTTTTATAACCGCTCACTTCAATCTTAAGGCGGGCCGAGTACGTTTTCACACCTTCCACAGAGATGAGACCACCAATCTGAAAGCCGCATGGCGCATACGGGCTCGAGCCGCCTTTGGCCGTCGCGTCGGTTGAATCGATCGAGATTGTACGAACAGTGGTGCCTGTATCGTAGGGGCTCGCGTACGGGATCGACAATCCCGTGAGTCCCAACAGCGCCGCCATTTCGTTTTCGTCTATGCTAACTTCCGAACCTTCGATACCGCTGGCTCCTGATATTCCGGAACTAAAGATCGTTGCCGTTATTGATGCGATCGTCAGCTTGTCGTTTGATCGCCACTGCATCGCGAAGCGGTTAAAGAGGACTCTATCGCCAGAAACATCCGCGACTGGGGTCTCGCCGCTTCCTTTAGCCACGGCCTGCGCTACGCAGCTGACTCCTTTGCCAGGGACGATAAACGCCCTGGTTGGCGAAAGCGAAACGCCCAAGCTTAGGCCCGGATCTTTCGAAGTCGTACAACTTGTCAGTATCAGTCCCGCAACTAGCGCTAACTTTATCATCATTGAACAACTCCTGCTTTTGGCAGATTCCTGTCAGCATTCAAGATTCGCGGCGTAATGAACACGAGCAACTCGTTTCGCACGCTGTTTTTTGTTACCGACTTAAACAGCCATCCCAGAATAGGAATTTTTCTCAAAAACGGAGTTCCGTTTTCGCCTTCGCTTTCGTCTGACTGATAGATGCCTCCGATAACCGTCGTCTGCCCATTCTTCACCATAACGTTGGTATCAATAGATCGACTGTCGATCGGAACGTTTGCTCCGCCTTGGCCAGCCTGGAACTGACGATCAAACTTGATCTTCATCAGCACGTCGCCACCGGACGTAATTTGCGGAGTTACGGACAACGTGGTCGGAATCGGTTTGAAATCCGTCGTCGTCTGTACCGGCGCGTTGCCGACCGGAATGGTAGAACTCGTTACCGGAATATTCACCGACTGCGAGATTGTCGCCGGCTGCGCATTCATCGTGATGACTCTCGGCGAAGAAATAATCTTCGCAACAGACTCACTTTCGAACAGCGCAAGTTTTGCGTTCAAGTCGCCGAGAAAGTCGAGTGTTCCAAGCTTGAGATCGATCCCTGTGTTACTTGCACCCAATGTCGGATTGATCTGCGCCGAATGCCCCAGTGTTCCGCCGGCGAATCCAAGATCTTGACCTTGGTAGCCCCAGTTGATCCCGAGATTTCGAGTCGCACTCTCTTTTGCTTCGACGATTTTACCTTCGATCATAACTTGCAGCGGTGGCGTATCGAGCGCTTTGACTAGCTGCTCGATGCGTTTCACGTTGTCATCTGTATCGGTGACAATAAGTGAACTCGAGCGTGCATCGGATTCTACTTTTCCGCGCCCCGACGCGGTTGATTGTGCTCCGCCCGCACCGCCAGTAGTGCCTTGCAGCGTTCCCTTAATCTGACTTGCTAACAGGGCGACGTTCGCAAAACTAACTGGAATTACTTTTACTCGCAGTGGGAGAGTCGACTCTTGCGCATCGAGAATTCGGCGCGCTTCTTCGATCTCAGCCTGAAGCTGTCTCAGCGGTGCTATTCGCAAGACCCCGCTTTGGCGCACGTAACCTAGCCCGCGCGTTTTCATGATGATTGAGAGAGCCTGATCCCACGGGACCTGACGAAGCTTGATAGTGATGCTTCCCTGAACGTCGTCGGACATGATGATGTTCGCGCCGCTTTGGTCGGAAATTAACGTTATGACATCGCGCACGGGCGTATCGCGCACTTCGATCGAAATTCCTTTTCCGTAAAACTGAGTTTCGCCGACTCGTTCTTGCTCGAGCGATGAGGAAGGAAGAATTTTTCCAGAACCCCTGCGACGAGTGACAGTTCGCTCGACAGGTTCGTCTTCGAAATCTGGCGACTCTTGGCGTTTCTTGGCTGATGGTGTGACGTCTGCTGATGCGTCTGCTGACGCGTCGGCTGTTTCGGCGTCAAGATTATCATCGGCCAATTGAGCGATTTCCGCCGCCTCATCGTCCCCAAAATCTTCCGACTTCGAATTTTGACTGACCTGCTTGGTGGCATTCGCGCTTCCGGGTGAAACCGCGTTTACGGTCAAGACTTTACCGTTTTGTCTGACGTCAACCGAACGTGGTTGACGAAACTGGAGCACGACTCGCGTCGTGTTCGATCCGGAATCCTGATACGCGTTCAGTGACACGATCGACTGCTTAAAATCTTTCGTGTTAAATGGGCGTTTTAATTTATCAGGCAATTTGGCATTGGCGATTTCAACAACAACTTGGTTTTGCGAAGGGACTTCGCGGGTACGATAAGTCGCAGCACCAGTTGTAGATATGACGACGGTGCCACCGTCTTTTTTAGAGTCGTACTGGATATCGAGAATCTGCACATCTTCACCGATTGCCGCACTCGCTGACGATGTCGAAGCACCCGACGCGGAATCAGAAACTGAATCCAACGGCAGTTCTTCTTCTGAACTCAATTCGCCGTCGAGTTCGCTATCAAGATCCGATTCAAGATCGTTTTGTGCAAGGTATCGAAGGCGACGGCCCGTCGATGTTTCAATGCGGGTCCCGTTCGGACGGCTGGACGCCTTCATGCGCTTCTTTGAACTTTTCTTTTTCTTTTTAGCTTTCGTAACAGTGTTATCCGCCCCCCATGTCTCGGCTTGTACCTGCTCGACAGCAGAGAAAAGCGCGAGCGAAAAAACGCAAGACGCGGAGACGATCGCTAATTTAATAGAAGATTTTAGACGCAACATGAGGGTGCCCTCCGTGGTTCCCACCGACGTAAAGTATTACATTTTCCACGACAGGACGCGACGTGAAGACAGGTCGAGTCGAGGTCCAGGAATTGCGGGCGAGCCTTCGAAGGAGCGCTAGTAAAGCGCTCCTCGACAGGTTTTCTAAAGCGAAATCCTATTTTGCTAGTTTGATGATCTGAGCACTCGACACGAGACGCCCGTTTTCTTCGACTGTTTCGACGATTACAATTTCGCCTTCTCGTATGACAGCAATGTAACCGTTTCGAGTTCCGATTTTTGTATTCGGTCCGACAATATGTACTTTGCTGTCAGGATCATTGATCATCGCGCGCGGCCGCTTCACGTCCCAAATTATTCCGATAAGTTTGAGCTTCGCCAATTCAAATCGCTGCAACGGAAGCAGCGGACCGTGCGTTGCGCCTTGGGACACGGGGCGATCGAGTACAGGTTGAGCAAACGGATCTTTTCGACCGCGCGGTTCATAGTCGAAGGGGTCCATCAGTCCTTGAAGAAAAATTTCTTCAGGAATTGCCTCCATACTTTTTGCCATCGCCTTCGGATCAACAGCGGCACCGGCCGCATTGGCGGCTGGCGGCGTTACGGGAGCGGCCGGTGCCGGGGGAGCTTGAGCAACCGCAATACCACTCGACAGCACGGCCAGTGCAACTACGAGCAGACTAAGGTTTCTTACCACTTGCCCCTCCCGCCCCTTTAATATCGCCGCTATCTTTGACGTAACGATATCCCACGAGAACGCCCGACAATTCGACAACCGGAACATCCGTGGCAGTCGTCTGACTGCTTTTAATTTTTAGTTTATCAAATGTAAGCAGCCGCTGAATTTTAGACAGTGACGACAAAAACAAAACCACCTGCGAAAAACTGCCCGATATTGAAAAATCAAGGCGGGTCATCTCGTAGAAGTCTTTTCGTTCTATCAGCTCGAGCGCCTTTGTTGTCTGCACGCGCGGACCCGACAATTGTGCTTGTTGGTTCACGAGACGGGTAAGTTCGTTAGCGTTAATTTCTTGCGGCAAATATTCCAGAACTTTGTCGAACTGAACTTCATTCTGTCGCACGGCTTTTTCGAATTTTTCCGCGTCAGCCATCGCTTCTTTCGTTTCTGCAAGCTGACGTGCCGACTCTTCATACGTGGCTTCTAAGGTTTTAATGCCTGTCTCGAGCAGGCCACCGTCGTCGTAATACAGACCCCAATATGCGCCCGCGGCGATGAGTCCTCCGACGATGACTTTGCTCCACGTAAACTCGCCTAGCTGAAGAATATACTTTTCCATCAGTGGCTCCTCATAGCAGGTCCTCTTGGCGACCGACGCGGAACTCAATTGTAAACTTGGTAACAGAGCCAAGCGCATCGTTCGTCTGCAACGATGTTCCTTTGGGCTGAACCATTGAGAAAAAGACGTTGCTGTTGAGAGCTGTCAGAAGTTCCGTCAGCGACCCCTCGTTGAGTGCGAAACCGTCGAGTGAAATCTTACCGCCGTCCATTGTGACTTCATTTAGCCAGGTCCCGGCGGGCAAAACACTCTGCAATTGATCAAGTGCTTTAACTTCTCTGAGTCGATTCTTTGCCAACTTCTGAATGACTTTAATTTCGGTTTCGATTCGCTCTTTGAGTTTGTTCGCTTTTTCAACTCGCGGAGCCGCAGAGCCGAACGAAGCCTTTTCAGCTTCGACCGCATCGACCTTCTGTTGAACCTGCGCTTTGTCAGATTGAAGTGTATTTATATGCAGTTTTTCCCAGATAAAAAGCATGACTGGGAACAAAAAGATAACCACGGCTTTCAGTGCCGCTTGCCGCCTCACATCGACAGAAATGAGTTCGCCGCTGCCCGCAACGGATGTTCCCATCCCGGTTCCAGCTGACGACATTCCCATGTTTCGAAGCAGGTTAATACGAATCATGGCTAATTCATCTCACGCATCGCTAGCCCCAAAGCTACCGGACATATTGATTGAATCTGCTGAACATATTCTGCGGTGAGGGTCTTTTCGTCGAAAGAGATCTGTTGAAACGGATTGAGTACTTCGAACGGCACGCCCACCGCCGCGGAAACCGATTCGACGAGCTTCGGAATAAAGATGCTTCCGCCCGTCACATAGATTTTGCCGACTCGCCCACCGCCACCAGTCGCGATGAAGAACTCGAAGGCATTCCGAATCTCATCAACCATTTGTTCTGTTGTACTGTTGATGACTGAGTTGACCTCCGGCGGAACTTCTTGACCCATCGATGCGCTGATCTTCATCGATTCAGATTCAGCGATCGAAATGCCCATCGCCTTGTGAATCTCATTAGTATAGGTCTCGCCGCCCACGGCGGAGTCACGACTGAAGATGACGTCGCCATTGTCCACGATAACGAGATTCGTGACGCCTGCGCCAATATTCAAGAGCGCTGTTAACCCCGGAACCTTGCCGTAGTTGGCCTCAAAACAATTCGCGAGCGCAAAACCCGAGACATCAAGAATAGAACATTTGAGGCTCGCTGATTCTAAAGTCTCAATGAATCGAAAAACGAATTCCTGTTTGGCGCCAATCAGGATGATGTCGAGGTTTTCACCTGCGCCCTGCTCTTTGTGTTTTATCACGTGATGATCGATTGCAGCTTCTGCAACGTCGAATGGAATATATTGTTCGGCTTCCCACTTGATCGCTTCGGCAATGAGATTTTCTTCGATCGGGGCCATCGAAATTCGCTTTACGATTACACCGTTGCCGAAGATGCTGGTCGCGACGTTCTTGCGTTTCGTTTTCACACTTTGAACGAGCGTTTTAATAGTTCCGGCGACGGCTTGGGGCTCGAGAATTTCTCCGTCTTTAACCCAACCTGGATTGAGCGTGACGATGCCAAACTTTCGGAGCACCCAACCTTTTCTGGTTGCGTCCATCTCCGCAAGCTTTACGCTGCTCGTTCCGATATCGATCGCGATAACTTTTTTGCTGCCAAAAAAACCAAAAGACATTTTATACACCCAGGACCATCGTCAAGGCTTGAGAAGGCCAGCCGCTATTAGCTAAAGTAGACTAAAATCAGGGGGAGTGTGTCAAACCAGCACTGGACCGAGATGGATTTGACGTGCGGACCTAGACCTCAAGGCCAAAGTTTAGAGTCCATGCAGGTCGAGATACCATTGTGTCCAAGATGCGCCGTCGATCAAAAGATACAGAAGTGCAGCCGACGCGAGAAATGGGCCGAAGGGAATCGCGAAAGTCGGGATGTCGTTCTCGGTTTCCGCTGCATCTTTGGCTACGGTCTTTCGATTTTTGATCAGTACGGTTGTGATTCCGACGACGCTGCCGAAGACACTCGCGACGAGGATCACGAAAGGCACGGCCTGCCAGCCTAGGACGGCCCCAATCCATGCGAGCAGCTTGATATCCCCTCCGCCCATCCCGTCACGCTTGCGAAGAACGAGATAAAAATAGGCAATGGCCCAAAGAAATCCGCCTCCGAGCAAGACACCGTAAACGCTTGGTAGAAATTCTCGCTCGGGATTTAACAGTGCGCCTGCGAGACCGATCACAATGCCGGAAAGTGTGAATTTGTCTGGTAAGATCATATGATCAAGATCGATGAAGCTGCACACGACGAGACTGAAAATGAAGATGAGTGCTTCAACGAGTGTCCAAGACCAGCCGAATTGAAGCCACGCGGTGGCAAATAAAACGGCCATTAAAAGTTCGACCATTGCATACCGTATCGAATATTTAACGCCGCAATTTGCACAACGACCGCGAAGCAGAAACCAACCGAAGATTGGAATGTTGTGGCGATACTTTATCGGCTTAAGGCAGGAACCACAGGTGCTGCCTGGCTTAACGATGCTTTTCCCCGCCGGCATACGGTAGATCACGACATTCGCAAAACTACCGAGACACGCACCTAGAACAAACGTGTAAACGAGCATCAAAAGTTCAAACGGAGAGTTCGCATCAAACAAAATCACGCCTCCGGAATATCAACACCGTAGCGCTCACCAATACCAAGACCCAGCCAATCATTGTTCCAGTGGCGGCGAGAACCTCAGAGCCGGCGATACTTTCCCCGTAAACGGGTGCAGAACGCCAATTGAATTTCTCGAGATTAGGTACGACGTGCCCGACGACCGTTCCGATCAGTTTAAAGGCAATCGATTCGGACTTTTGGACGAAGAAATGTAGAGAGTCGACCCAGTGACCCAGTAGGAAAACCGCAGCCGTGAAAATGACGGTCATCATCGGCTTTGCAAACGAGCCAAAAAAAATTGCGAGCGCGAGCAGCACAGCCGCTTCAAAAAGAATTCCTGCAATGGCAATAGGGTATTCGATTGTGAATTCGAAATTCAAGAGAAGCAGGAAGGCCGATAAGATCAGCGCAAGTGCTGTCGCGATGACAAGCAAAACGCTCATCAAACCGAACGCTTTGCCTAAGATAAACTGAGCGCGCGATATTGGACGAGCCAGAAGGGTTAAGATCGTCTGTTTTTCAATTTCTTTCGAAACCAAGCTGCTTCCAACAAACACGGCGAGAACCGCGATCGCAATGTGGATGCCCGTGAAACCGAAATTCGCTGAAAGTCTGATGTTCTCGTCGAATGTTAGCTGTCCCAACGCCAATGACAAAAAAAGCAACATCAGTGCAAAAACAATGAGTCCGTAAAGAATTCGGTCACGAATAACTTCGCGGAATGTGTTCCCGGCGATCACAAGAATTGGGTTCATCGTTTTGCCTCCGGATGCGCATCAGTCTTCGGGTCAAAGGCCATTCTAATGAAAATTTCTTCGAGCGAGACTTTGTTTATGCCAACTTCCCGAATTTCTTTTCCTGCTGCTCTCAATGAATCGATTTCGGTTTGTACTTTGTCGATCGTACTGACCGTGACGTGCTCACTCATTTCACGGCCCTTGCTCATGAACGAGATCTGCCAGTTGGCATCGACTTGGTTCATTAATGTATCAGTTCGTCCTTCGAAGACGAGCTTGCCCTTCTTCAATATGACGAGTCGTTCGCAAAGGCTTTCTGCATCCGAAAGATGGTGACTTGAAAAAAACACGGCGGTGCCTTGGGAGGCTACTTCGCGGATAATCTCGCGCACCTCATGGCGACCGTCAGGATCGAGTCCAGTCATCGGTTCGTCGAGAATAATAAATTCCGGTTTGTGTATGAGCGCTTGTGCAATTCCGATGCGCTGAAGCATCCCCTTCGAGTAACCCCTTAGAGGACGGTCGCCTGCGTGCGCCAGTCCCACGCGTTCCAAAAGAGCTTGCGCTCGACCCGCGAGGTCACCGCGCATAATTCGACCCGAGATCTGGCCATAAAACTTTAAGAACTCGCGGCCAGTTAAGTAGTCATAGAAGTACGGGCGTTCTGGCAAAAAGCCGATTTTGGACTTTGCCTCGTTCGAAAGTCCGAGTTTTCCGAAGAAGTGTACTTTGCCTGCATCTGCGAACGCGAGTTCGAGGAGGCATTTTATCGTCGTCGTTTTACCAGCGCCATTTGCGCCTAAAAAACCGGTGATCACACCTGAGTGAATGGAAAAGTTCACATCACTCAAAGCCTCTACTTTTTTTCGAGTCATCGGGCTGCGATATGACTTGGCCAAACCTTCAACTTCTACAACCTTATTGCCAATCATCGGGGAACCTCACTTCTTTCGATCGATCTAAACATTTCTCGGACCGGATCATATTGTTGAGCAGTTGCCGGCATAAGCGACGTGATTCCAAGTAGCCGCTTGAATTCCGGTCCTATGTTTGGGTCTTTGTCGATCTCGGTCAAAGCGAACATCAAGTCATGGGTACTTCTTGGAAATTCGCTGTAGAACGAATCGCGCACGCAGAAAGGATCATTCGGAATCGCCGTGCTCGACCAAACAACACGAATCGCGCTCGATGGATTTTTCTGATGCGTCCACGCAGAATCTTCGCCACGCTTGTCGTTCGCGAAAACTGCAATCACGTCAACGTCGCCCTTCCGAAGCAAATCGACAGATTTCTCGTGACTGCCCGTAAAGACGACGGTCTTGAAATCTTTTGTGGGATCGATTCCGGCGCCTTTCAAAAAGACGCGCGGATAAAGGTAGCCCGAGGCAGATTTGTCATCGACAAACGCAACACGCTTCCCTTTCAAATCCGAAATCTTACGTATTTTCGAACTGCTTTTTGCCAGCAGAACGCTGTAATAAAACCCTTGTTGCCAAACTTTTTTGAGCAAAACTTTAAGACCCGTTTGGTTCTCCGCCTCAACGTAAGCGAGCGCGCTGAGAAAAGCGAAGTCGACTTTTTTATCGCTCATTTGCCGAACGACGTCTGCGTACGATCCTCCAGCATAGGTGTTAACTTTAATGCCGGTGCGCTTTTCGATCATCGCAGCCAACTCCTGACCGCGCGTTTTCAAATCTGCGGATCCATCGCTGGCTACGTAGCCGATTGTGACAGCTGTCGGAGTTGCGCCGAATGCGGTCGCAAGCGAAAAGGCCGAGGCTACGACCGCGGGCAGTAGACAGATGAATGATGGAAATAAACGATTACGACTTTTAACGCCTACCATGGCGTCTCAAGGTTAAATCATTTTATCCTGTGCGAGAACCGTAAATTCCCGTGAACGGTGCTTCTTGAGAGCGGTCAGCAATGCTTCGGCGGCATCACTCTCGGTGATACAAGGAATCGAGAAGTCGATGCAACTTCGGCGAATATCAAAACTTGCCTCGACCGCTCGCCGGCCAGAAGTCGTGTTAATGACCAGAGCGACGTGCCCAGAGCGGATTCTGTCGACGCAGTTTGGCCGGCCCTCATGAACTTTTTTGACCGGTACGCAGTCGATTCCCTCATTAAAAAGAAACCGCGCAGTTCCCGATGTCGCCGATAGCCGATACCCCATCCCGACCAAAGACCTGGCTAGACTCAACATCGTTTCTTTGTCGCGATCCCGAAGCGAAAGCAAAACTTCGCCCGACGGCGGGATGATGATGTGACTCGCGATCGATGCTTTCAGCAAAGCTTCGGCGTAATCCGCACCACGGCCCATACTTTCGCCTGTCGATTTCATTTCGGGACCCAAGATCGAGTCGGATTCTGGGAATTTTTTAAAAGGAAACACCACGCCCTTCACGCTGACGTAGGGTGTATTGTCCCAACGATATTTGGACGGCTGGACTTCGCTCGATTTTTTCCCGAGCGAAGCAAGTATACCGAGATCAATCATTGGAATCAGTGTCGCCTTGCTAACAAACGGCACAGATCGCGAGCTTCGCGGATTTGCCTCGAGAATAAAGACCTGATCATTTTGGACGGCCAACTGAAGATTGAGGTGACCAATTGTTCCCAATCGATTTGCGAGACTGATCGAAATCTGTTCGATCAAATCGCAAGTATCTTGTTTCAGTCGCTGCGGAGGGAGCACGCCCATCGAGTCACCCGAGTGAACTCCAGCAGCTTCGATGTGTTCAACAATGCCACCGATCACAGTCCAGTCGATACCGCGAACGAGATCAACGTCGACCTCGAGTGCACCCTCTAAGAATTGATCCATCAAACACGGTTCTTCATTGGAAATGTAATCACCGTGGCGTTCGAAATAGCTAAGCAACTCATCTTCGTTTTCAACGACTTCCATCCGTCGTCCACCAAGCACATAACTTGGTCGGCAGATGATCGGATAACCGATGCGCCCACCGATGAGCGCTGCCTGATCAAACGTTCCCGCCATTCCATTCGCAGGAATTTTAATCGCTGGAATTGTCTGATTCAGTTCGTTGCATATTTTCGAAAACTGCGCGCGATCTTCTGCAAGATCAATTGATTGAAGTGACGAACCCAAGAGGTGGTGACCAGCGTCGACAAGCTTTCGCGCCAAGTTGATTGGGGTTTGACCGCCGAGTTGGGCGACAAAACCCTCAGGCTTGAGGCGATCCAGTATTTCGATAACGGACTCTTCGGTCAGCGGCTCGAAATACAATTCGTCACTCGTATCGTAATCGGTCGAAACAGTTTCTGGATTCGAATTGATCATAACGACGTGACGGCCTTCAGCTTGAAGTCGCTTAACGCCGCGAACACAGGAATAGTCGAATTCTATTCCTTGACCGATTCTATTCGGACCGCTTCCAAGCACAGCGACCCGACTCTTCGAAACTTTCGCAGCCGGTTGAGGCTTCGCCCAGTAACTCGAGTAGTAGTACGGAGTCGAGGAGTTGAACTCTCCTGCGCACGTATCGACCTGCGAGTAGCCCGGCCGCAAACCCATATCATGGCGAAGTTTACGAATGTCGGATGCCTTCTCGATTAAGGTCGTCGAACTGTTACGGTCACTCTCGGTCCGCAGGCGGGCGATCGTTGCGTCCGCAAATCCAAGACGTTTTGTTTTAAGCAAGACTTCGCGAGACAGCACCGGCGCTTCCGCAACGATAGCTTCGTGTTTTACGATCGTTTCCACCTGCTCAAGAAACCACGGCGTGATCTGTGTCACAGCGTAGACTTGCTGAACCGTCCAACCTTCTCTAAATGCTTGCGCAAGGTGATAAACGCGCTGGCTGTTGGGAAGTGACAACAGTTTTTCAGAAAACGTCACCGGTGCCAAACCTTCAACGCGATTTTCTAGGGACGACACGGCCTTCATGAACGATTCTTTAAATGTGCGGCCGATCCCCATGACTTCGCCCACGGATTTCATCTGCGTCGTCAAAGAGTCTTGCGAGCCAGGGAACTTTTCAAAAGCGAAGCGAGGAATTTTCGTCACGACATAGTCGAGTGCCGGCTCGTAGCAAGATGGTGTCGTTTTTGTGATGTCATTTCGAATTTCATCGAGTTCGTAACCGACGGCGAGTAACGCAGCAATCTTGGCAATCGGAAACCCGGTCGCTTTTGAGGCCAGCGCCGATGAACGAGATACGCGCGGATTCATTTCTATGACCACTCGCTCGCCGGTTGTCGGATGACATGCGAACTGAATGTTAGCGCCGCCCGTGGCGAGGCCGACTTCTTCGATGATTAAACGTGCTTCGTCGCGCATCGCTTGGTATTCGCGGTCGCTCAAAGTTTGTTGTGGAGCGACGGTGATGGAGTCACCGGTATGGACACCGCATGGATCAAAGTTTTCAATCGAACAGATAATGACGAACGTGCCCGATTTATCGCGCATGACTTCGAGCTCGAATTCCTTGTAACCAAGGATGCTTTCTTCAACTTGCACTTCAGATGTCGGGCTCTCTTTCAGAGCGCGGGTAATCATCCGTTCATACTCTTCTGGCGTATACGCGACACCCCCGCCACCGCCGCCGAGTGTGTAGTTAGGGCGAAGAATGAGCGGGTAGCCGAGAACCTTTGCGGCCTCCATCGCTTGCGGATAGGTGCGTACCATCTCGCTCTTCGGATATTTAGCGCCGACTTTATCGAGAATTTTTCGAAACAACTCGCGATCTTCGGCGTTACGGATGACCTCAGGATCTGCTCCCAGAAGGCGAACTCCGTAGCGCTTCAAAACTCCTTGATCGTTGAGCTGCAATGCCAAGTTTAGCGCCGTCTGCCCACCCAGAGTCGGAATCACAGCGTCCGGTCGCTCGCGTTCAATAATCTTCTCGACGAACGGAACTGTCAGCGGCTCGATGTAAACTCGTGTCGAGATTTCCGGATCGGTCATGATCGTTGCCGGATTGGAATTTACGAGGATTACTTCCAAGCCTTCGGCCATCAGCGCCTTACAAGCTTGAGTACCTGAATAGTCAAACTCGCAAGCCTGACCGATGACGATCGGACCGCTTCCGAGAATTAGTACTTTTCGGACATCCGACATACGTGGCACGTCAGAACCTCACCTTTTTTTCGTTCGTATAAATATACTCGAGCTTCAAGTGTCGGAACTGTTCGTACTTGTAGCGCATCTTCATCAGTCGCAATAAGAAAGCTTCCGTCGCAGCAGCATTTTCGGCCTCGTCTTCGATGTCCTGGAGTTTGCCGATCTCTTCATCGACAAACGGACGAGCTTCGCTCGGATGAAAACAAAACGAGCGCGCAAAAACAAAATCTTCTCCGTAAGGAATCAATCTCGCCTCGAAAATCTCGTCGCGTGAGAATCCAATGTTTACTTGTGACTCACGAAGTACGATTTCCTTGTCGAGAATTAAGTCCTTAACGAAAATATCGCGCCCGCGAAGTCTTAAGAACTCGAAAAGACTATGCTTCGCCTCAGACAGGTCTTCGAAGAGAACGCGTTCTTCGGCCGTCATTTTGAACTCATCGATCTCGAGAGCGAATTGAGACGGCGTCACGGTTCGTCCGGTCAGCTTCCGAGTGAACAGGTACCAGTCGAGAAATTGCGTCATGCGCATTTCAAACTGATCCGTCTGTTCATCCATAATACCGGCGTCCTGGAAAAATTCTTTTTTTGCGTTGGCGACTTCGGCTCGCCAAGCGTCTCCCGCGAAATGTACGATCAAGCGATCAATTAAGGGCTCGAAGCTGACGAGTACAAGATCT
>JAYSST010000043.1:0-2140 GCA_043720435.1 Bdellovibrionales bacterium | reverse complement strand
TGCAGCCACCGAAGGACTTGAGCGGCGCCGGATCCGCTCGATTCGAATCGCGGGCGACGAACAGCCGCTCGCCGAGCGAATTCTTCGTCGTTTGCACGATGATCAGCGCATGCGCGCCTGCGCCTTTCCCGTAGTCCATCAACAGGCTGCATAAAACGGGCTGACCGGCATCGACACGCTTCTGAACATCATCCGGAGTCAACGCGTCTCGTATTTCTTCGAACTCAATTCCGGAGTCGACGCATTCGACGATATTTGCATCTTCTTTTAGAACCCCATCGAATGCGTTTGGCATTTGCCGACGAAGTTGATCGTACGCTTTACCACGTGCAGAAAGCCTTGCGGTTTCCTGAAGCACAACTGCTTCTTGGTTATTGATTTTTTTTGCTTGCATGTCGTTGTATGCGGCGTTGCTCGCTTGGACTTCAGGCTTACCGTAGAATTCCGCGATATGCCGGATCTTCGCTTGGAAAGGTTCACTAAACGGAAACTCTTTCGAGTTGACGCTCGCTTGCCCCGAACTTAAACGCTCGAGCGTCGTCATTGGATTGCCGCCATCCATCCCGGTGACGTCGCCGTCGGTTTGCGCCAATAAAAAGGCATCATTTTTCAAGGTCCAATCGATCATCGTTCCGTTGTTCGAAACCTTGCGTTCGACGTACTGACCCGACGATTTATTCTGAAGCCGCTCCTTCAAATGTTGAACAAATAGGAATGCTGGCGAAATATGCACGCGCTTGCCGATTTTTTTAAAGCAAGCGGCCTCAAACATCGCGATAGCTGAATAGATGTGACATGTACCGCCGATCTGGCGATCGATCGGATTAAACTCAGACTCGGCCGCGGCTTTCGAAAAGCACAAGCCTGAGACGCCAAAACACAAGCTGATCGAGATCACGATCGAACGAATCAAGCGGTTCTTCCCTGTTGGAGTTGATGTGGAAGGTTGCAAGTTTACGCCCTCCCCGAAGTACACGTTCTTTCCGCACGTTCCTCGAACCAAGTAAAGCGGTAACTAACCGCGCGCAAATTGTCATTTTTGATCCAGAACGGCGGCTTCAGCCTAACCGCGAAAATTTGCGCCTTTAGACGTTAATCATTGCCATTTGTTCGCCGGCGTTTCTGCGCTGCGAACAAGGCTGCCAGACCAAACGGTAGTCGGAAAAATTGTGAAGCCCACATCAAGAACTTGATTTTCCCAAACAAAATACATAAGCTTCTAACAGATGAAGAAAATCAAAAACCGTCAAATCTCGCAGGTTAAACAGCTCGCTTTGATGCCTAAACTCAAAGACGTTTTTGTTGGAACGAAGCGTGGAACGCACGCGAAGTCCCATCGTCCGCTCGATAGTCGGAAGCCGATTCACGTTTGTTTTCGCTCGAAATTTGCAACTGGCAAACGCACGATGTTGGGCGTGAATCAGGTGAAGGTGCATCAGCTGGTGCGACGAATTTCGGATCGATTTGACGTTCGTGTCGTGAAGTATGCAAACGTTGGAAATCATTTGCATCTCGTCGTGAAGTTACCAGGCACGATAATGACTGCGCGCAGGCATTATGCAAAGTGGGTCCGCCTTCTCACATCTCGTCTTGCATTCGAGATCGGGGGCTCGAAGAAAGGTCGGCCGTTCGTAGATGCGGCTGGTAAGCGCTCGAAATTTTGGGATTCAATCCCGTTTTCGCGCGTGATTCATGGACAGCAAGGGTGGAACATCATGAGTCGCTATGTCCTGAAAAACGAATTTGAATCGCAAGGACACTCAAAAGTCCGCGCGACGGAGCTTGCGAATCTCATGTTTGATTCCTCGCGTGCGCTCGAGCTTCCGAATTGGAAGAGCACCGCCTGACTTCGCGGCTTGCAGAGCAAGGAAAAGGCACGCTGCTTTCGAAAAATAAGTTTTTGGTTTTCCGACTGTCACGATGACCAAGGGTCGATAATCAGTACTTTGGATTCATCAACTTCAAAACATTTCCGTCAAGATCTTCGAATACTAGCATATGTCCCCATGGAGCATCATCCTCACCAAGAATTTTACCGCCGTATTTTTCAATTCGCTGACGATCTTCAGGAATGTTGTCTGATTTTAAGGTGAGAGTTGCTTGCCCTTGAGCACCGTGGGAATCACGTGGAACTCTGACG
>JAYSST010000042.1:0-2141 GCA_043720435.1 Bdellovibrionales bacterium | reverse complement strand
AAAAGCCGCGCTCCTGAATTTGAAAGCTCGAATTGTAATCTGCCACTTACTCTCCCTCGATTGGAGCTTCGATAACGGGCGCGGTTGACACCGGTGCTTGCACCGCCGTTCCGTCTTTCTTCTTGCGAAGATCACGATCAAGCCACTCTGGATGATATTTTGCGACGTAAGCTGCGATCATCGCTTTTGCAACGGGCGCAGCACCACTTGAACCGTGACACGAATGTTCGGCAAGGACTCCGACGGCAATCTCGGGATTGTCGGCAGGCGCATAACCGATGAACCAACCGTGGTGGCGTTGATATTTCGGTCGCGCTTCGCACGAGTTATAAATTTGATCTGCCGAAAAGTTCATAACCTGAGATGTTCCAGTTTTACCTGCAATCTCGATGTAATTCAGCTTCGAGCCGCGCGCGGTTCCCCGTTCGCCGTTAACAACAAGTCGCATGCCTTCTTTCACGGCTTTGAAAACTTCTTTTTTTATGTGGAACTCGCCATTCATGTCGCCAAGATCGCGCGTAATGCTAGGAGAAAACTCGCGAATTAATTTGTTATCAGGTGAAAGGATTCGTTGAACGACAAACGGTTTTACAACTTTCCCTTCAGTTCCGATGGCGTTGTACGCCACGGCCATCTGCAGAGGATTCGTCAGTACAAAGCCTTGTCCAATGGCGACGGAAAGATTTTCTCCGGGTTGCCACTCTTCACCGATCGTATTTTTCTTCCATTCACCCGATGGCATGAGACCTGATCGCTCCCCGGCAAGTTCGACGCCAGTTCGCCGCCCGATGCCCATCGCGTCGCAATATTTGAACATCTTGTCGATGCCGAGCGCGATTCCCATTTTGTAAAAGAAGACGTTCGCAGAACGTTCGATGGCTTGCGAGACTACGAGGTTCCCGTGACCGCCGCGCAACGTATCGTGATACGGGCGACCCGCGAATTTAATCAGGCCGGGGCAGGAGACGACTGTGTTTGGCGTAATGACACTTTCGGCGAGAGCTGCAATCGCAATCAGCGGTTTGAACGTTGAGCCGGGCGAGTTGTGGTCTTGAATCGGTTTGTTGCGAAGCGGTTTGTCAGGATCATTCACGAGCCTGCGCCAAACATCGGGCGCAATACCGGTCGAAAATTCGTTCGGATTGAAGGAGGGAGCTGAAACCCACGCGAGAATCTCGCCGTTCGATTTCATGGCGATCGCGCCGCCAATCCGATTGCCTTCTGAAAACGCGCGCCACGCAGCTTCTTGAATATCTTTGTCGATGGTCAAAATCACGTTGTTCCCTGGATAGGCCGGGCTGACTCCGCCCATTGAACCCAAAAGTCCCATCGGATCGCCGAACGCTTCGCGTCCGTGCGCATCGAGCTGGGCGACCGAAATTCCGTCGCGACCGCGAAGATCGAGATCGTAGACTTCTTCAAGACCGCTTGTCCCGATCAGATCTCCCTGCGCAAATCGAAGACCGCGCGCCGCAAATTTTTCGTTGAGCACGGGCAGCTGACGTTTAGAAATTTCGCCGACGTAACCGAAAAACTGAGCGCCGTTCTCTTTTAGCGGGTAGGCCCGAAGAACCGTCTCTTTAATGTCGACGCCGGTGTAGTCCTGCTTCAGTACTTCAATGTTGAAGATATCGTCTCTCGTCAAATTTTCTTTGATACGTACCGGACGGAACGCGCCATTGAGTCGGCGACTTTTCTGCACAGCCTGCATGACCATGGATGGCGGAATGTTGAGGGCAAGTCCCAACGCTTCGGCGGTTTCGTCAAAGTTCGTAACGTACTGTGGCGAGAGGGTGACTTCGAAACCTGGAAGGTTCTCAACCAAGACTTCGCCGTTTCGGTCGTAAACGATTCCACGAGGTGCGGGAATTTTGGTTTCACGGATGGAGTTTTGCTCTGAGAACTGCCGAAGCTCGCGACCATTCACAATCTGTAGGTACCACAACCGCATGGCAAAAATCGTGATGGTTATTCCAAGCAGCATGTACAGCAGCCGGTAACGTGGCTGATAATCTTTTGCTTCGACTTCGTCGCTAGGTAGGTAATCGCTCATAGGCTTGTCTTTTTCATACGCCGTCTATTCATGCTCCGCCTTTTCAGGCGGTGTATGCCCCCGTAATCTCGGGAGGTTCTGTGCGATT
>JAYSST010000041.1:0-2146 GCA_043720435.1 Bdellovibrionales bacterium | reverse complement strand
AAGCCCCAGTTGCCAAAGAGTCGGTGGAAGAAACGCATCAGCCATAGTAACGGATCGGCAAGTATCGCGAACATGCCGTAATCCACAACACGGTCAAAATTAATATCGGCGGCGCGAAGCATATCCACGTCTTTAGGGCCGACATAACCTGTCTGCTGAATTTTAAATTCCGATGACTGAGCGGACGGTTTGTAATCGAGCGTTCCAGTCGCCGAATAGGATTCGCCATTCTTTAAAGGCACACCACCTTGAAAGTCGGGACGAAGATCCGAATGATCGGCCAATGCCGCAGTGAAATACTGCGAAGACAAAGCAATTGTCAGCGCTGTCTTCAAATTTAATTCCTCTGGGCTCTCGGTCGAAAGCACGAGACGCTTGTTCGTATCCTCATAGCGAACGTACCAATCATGGTGATCATACGAAGGAGCCAAGAAGCTTGTGCTCGCTGGGGGTTTCACTTCATCAGAAACGACAGTCGTAAAACCAGGAAATTTGGCCAGATCGCCTTTTGCAACTGTCGCGATCTTCAGCGAATTCGCGCCGGTTACCGCATCATTCACCATCGATATAGATTTCTCGACTGTAAACGCGCCGAAGCTAGCGACGCCCACCCACTCGGTCTCGGACTTTTTAGAAACGTCAAAAACGATGGGTTCTTTGGACCCAGCGAGACGGGTTCCGAACAGACCGTCTGGTGTTCCGCCAACAAAAATCGGTTTATCGTCGCGAGTTTTGTACTGCTTTAGTTCAACGCCTGAAAGACCCATACCCCAAGTGCTGAGCTGACCGGTCCACTGATTATTCGAAACAGTTTGTTTCGCTTCAACAGTTCTCGCTTGAGCGGCGACTTTTGCCATTTCAGGAGTGTTCGTGACGGCCGAGTTCGAGCCCGTTTGCCCAGCAGGCACCGTGTTCGCTCCCGGAACTTGCGCCAATGCGGGCTTATCGCCTGGTTTACCACCTGGCTTTTCATCGACACCAATCGGCTGAGCAATTGTCGCGGGGGGCGGATAGGTTTTCTCAACCCACTTTGACCAGCCAAACCAAACTGCGCCAACCAACAAAAGAGCGACGATAGTTCCTCGATCGAGAAACGTCTGTTTTTGACCTGGCTGTTGTCCCTGATTCATCATTCGCACTCTTTCTTCAAAAAATCTAAACCGTGACCGTGGTCGCAAACTAGTTCCGCCGGCACTGGATCTTCGCCAAACGGTCCGCCCGGCCGACAGCGCCAAAGTCGAACCACTGCGAGCTTTCCGCCGTTCCAAATTCCATGTCGGTCGATGGCTTCTTGAGCGTAGACCGAACACGAAGGTTCAAAACGACAAGAACCACTTAACCAAAGCGATCCGAAGGCACGATACGCGCTCAGAATCACATCGATCAAAACAAGCACTGCTTTGCGGCCGAGCCTGCGAGCATCCATATCAGTGATCCCTGTACACTTTCGATTCCGAAAAGGCGACCATAAAGGAATTAGTACTTACTCAGAAAACGGCTATTTCGTAACAGGTTTAATTAGCTGGTTGGCAGGCGTTTTCTTAACCTGGGTCACGAGCTGCTTCCAGCCACGCTCCATCGACTGATCGAAATCAGGACGTTTCAAAAGCTTATAGAAATCGTTTGGCATCGGCCTGAAGCCAATATTCAGATCAACGCTTGGTGGAACTTCCTCGGTTTTCATTTTCTGGCGCAGCCAATCGCGGGTCCATCGCTTCATTCGGTTCCTGATAGGAGCGCCGCCGACACCCTTCGGGCACGTCCAACCACAGCCGAACGATTCGGAAATAGAAAAATTGAAGATCATCCACTCAGAGGGACGCACCTTACGACCAGAACGAAATGTTTTAAGAAAATCCGATCTTCTCGTGAGAACGCGAACACGCCTGCGAACGGGTTTTCCCGTCGCAGAAGACTTTTTCACAATCCCGGAATCGCTCACTTGCCGCTGACAGCAACTACAAGGCGCTTACGGCCCTTAGCTCGACGACGAGAGAGAACTTGCTGGCCATCTTTAGTTGCCATGCGCGCACGGAAACCGTGGGTGTTTTTGCGGCGGCGACGGCTAGGCTGATACGTACGTTTCATAAAAAATCCTACTCACCAAAAATAATAAAGCGATCGAAATCGACAAGTTGAAGGTGCC
>JAYSST010000040.1:0-2156 GCA_043720435.1 Bdellovibrionales bacterium | reverse complement strand
TTTTTCCGGAGAAAGCAGTTTCACGCTCTCGGCCATGAACACGACACCGGCCATCAGCACGACAGGATTTTTCGCTTTCTCTCCCCATTGAGCGAGCGCAAGAGAATCACCAACATGATCGGCAAGATCTTGGATGGCGCCATCTTCGTAGAAATGCGCCAAAATTAAAGCGTTATGCTTTTTTTTGAGATCGGCGATCTCGGATTTTATCTCGTGAAGATGACTTGCCATAAGTGCTTAGGAAATAACACTAAAGCTATGTTTCGTCCACTAAGAGGGTCCAGCCCCAGAGGTCTTCGGTGCGTCCGTACTGGATATCGGTCAGTCGTTTGAGCAATTTTGCCGACATCGGTCCGACACCGCCATCACCGATAACGATCTTTTCTCCGTTGATTCCAAGCGAATCGACAGGAGAAATGCTGGCCGCAGTGCCCGTTCCGAAGACTTCCTCGAGTGTCCCGCGTTTAGCCGCATCCTTGATCTCGTCAATGCTGATCGGCCGCTGCTCGGCCGGAGTGCCGTCCGAATCAAGAATTTGTAGAATAGAATCGCGGGTTACACCTGGTAAGATCGTCCCATCTAGTGGCGGTGTGACGATCTTCCCGTCGATCTTGAAAAACACGTTCATCGTTCCGACTTCTTCAATGTATCGACGATGAGTGGCGTCGAGCCACAACACTTGTGCAAAACCTTCGGCCTTCGCTTCAACGGCCGCCTTTAAACTCGCGGCGTAGTTTCCACCGGTTTTCGCGGCACCTGTTCCACCTGGTGCTGCGCGAACAAATTCAGTTTCAACTTTGATTTTAACAGTCTGCGAACCTTCACCGTAATACGATCCAACCGGGGAACCGATCACATAGAACAGATAATCGTTTGAGGGACGTACACCGAGAAAAGCTTCGGTGCCGATCAACGTCGGACGCAGGTAAAAAGCGCAATTTGATTCGCGTGGAACCCAACGCGACTCAACTTTGCAAAACTCGGTCAGCATCTCGCAAAAGAGATCGAGCGGTGGGGCTATCATGCAGACGCGTGCTGCGCCGTTTTGCATGCGTTTCCAATTCATCTCGGGGCGGAAGAGTCGAACTTTGCCATCGTCACCGCGATAGGCTTTCAAACCTTCGAACAATTCCTGTCCGTAATGAAGAACCGCAGCACCGGGATCGAGGCTGAGGGGTCCGTAGGGAACAATTTTGACGTTGTTCCAAGAGCGCTCACCGCCTGCTTTGCCACCGGTAGAAAATTCGGCAACGGCCATGTGGTCTGAAAAGTGACGACCGAAACCAAACTCTTTCGATGCCGGAATTGTCTTTGAGTTCTTCGTTCGCTCGATGGCGATCTTAACTGTGCTCTTGCTCAAATTTCGCCGCCTTTGAGTGTCGTAACGATTGTTTTAGAAATCGTTTTCAGAGTTTCCATAACGCCTTTGCCGTTGCTAGCAACAGCTTCAAAGTCAGGTGCATTGACCCGATTCAAAGCCGCACGCATTTCGGCGAGGGGAGTTACATTAGGTAAATCACGTTTGTTGTATTGAATAACGAGCGGGATACGACGGATGTCGTATCCTTGCTGATCAAGATTCTTCTCGAGGTTTCGTAAGGCTTCGAGATTTTCTTCCATGCGTTCGACTTGCGAATCGGCAACGAAGACGACGCCGTCGAGACCTTTCATGATCAGTTTGCGACTCGAGTCGTAAACGACTTGTCCCGGAACGGTATAAAGATGAAATCGAGTTTTAAGACCACGGATCTCGCCTACGTCCATCGGTAAAAAGTCGAAGAATAATGTCCGCTCGGGATTCGCGTTAAACGCCTGCATCTCGGTTTGGCCCTGACCCGTCGTACGAGTGTAAACCCACTGTACGTTCGTCGTCTTTCCGCCAAGCGATGGACCGTAGTAAACCAGTTTGCAGTGAATTTCGCGTGCTTCTTGATTGATGAATGCCATTACAGTTCGACTCGATTCTCTAAGGCTCGGCCAAGAGTGCGATCATCGACGTAATCGATGTCGCTGCCAAGGGGGACGCCACTTGCAATGCGAGTCACCTTCAGGCCACGGTCATTCAAAACTTTTCCAAGATAAAGGACGGTCGTATCACCTTCGAGATCCGGATCGAGCGCGAGGATTATTTCGCCGATCTTCGATGGCGGAAGGGG
>JAYSST010000039.1:0-2165 GCA_043720435.1 Bdellovibrionales bacterium | reverse complement strand
CTTCTTCGGCCGGCAGATCGTAAATCTCGTTGAAGAGAATTGTTGACGAAACTGAAGCGGCTTTTTGAAGGCCGAGGTCGTGGCTTCCGATTAAATATCGAACAGCGCGATCCATTTCGGATTCTGGTATCAATACATCTTCGAGTTTTTTGAATTCTTCGCGAAGCATGCGGATGGCAGTCTCGCCTTTTTCAGGTGCACAGCCGATCGACGCGCCGAAATATCCAGAATCGACACCTTCCATCGACATTGGTCCCACGCTGTATGCGAGAGACTTCTTGTCGCGGAGTTCAATGAAGAGTCTGCCACCCTGCCCAGCTAAAACCGCTTGCGCGATCTGCAAAGCATATCGACGAGAATCGTCGAGCGTTATTCCGCCCCAGCCAATCAAAATCTGTGTCTGCTCTTTTTTCGCCTCGTGAAAGCGGTGTTCTTCTTTTTTACCGTGCCATCGATACGGTTGTTTTGCGAATTTCGATCGTTGATTCGCAAATGGCTTCGTCGCCTTTTCAAGTGCATCACACCACATGTCGAGATCCGCGTCTCCAGTCAGAACAAAAATGCCGTCTTTCGGTGTCATCATACGTAGGCGCAACTCTTCAACATCACCGCGTTTGATTTTGTTGAGTGAATGTTCTGTGCCCATCGGATCTTGAGCGTAAGGGTGGCCGGCGAACATTGTTTCCATGAAGAGGCGGCCGGCGATTTGACCAGGACGATCGGCACGTGTTCGCAAAGACTCGAGCATCATCGTCTTTTCGCGAAGCACGATTTCATCCGTCATCTTCGGTTGAAAAACGGTGTCCATGAAAAGGGCGCAGATTTCTTTCTCTGTCATCGACAACATCTGCGCCGAAACGCCAGCGGTGTGACGGCCGCCAAAGGCGCCAATACCTGCGGCGAGATTTTCAATTTTACTGAGAAGCTGGATCTCTCCAAGTTTTTCTGTCCCAGCGATCCAGGTTCGGCTCAAGAGCTCGGTCAGCCCTTCTTGGCCATGCCCTTCAAGGCGTGCGCCGCCTAAAAATCCAATTCGCGCGCTGACGACCGGTGTCGACTTCGTTCGACGCGCGATTACTTTTAAACCTGAAGACAACACACGACGTTCGATCTCGATGTGCTTGTCGGTTTTTGGGGTCCACGCAATCGCTTTCTTAATCGCTTTTTTCGTGGCCTTCTTTTTGGCTTTCTTTCCTGGCTTTGCCTTCAAAGCGACAGCCCACTCTTTTTGCAGATCAGCTGCAAACTTTTGTAGTTCAGCCGTTAGTTTTTTCTCGTCGAGCGAGTTCGGTGCCAAGGCAACAACCTGCATTTTCTCAGGAGCAAAATAGGACTTCGTCAGTGCTCGCGCCTGATCGCTTGTGAAGCCGCGCACACGAGCGAGATACTTTTTGAACTCCGAAGGATCGCCGAGTAACGTCGTTAGCGACCCCGTTTTGCGAGCCAGGCCTTCGGCCGTTTCAAGACCGTAAAATTCGGCACTCTCGACGTTCGTGATTGCACGTTGAATCTCTTCTTGTTGAACAGGTGTGTAAAGTAGTCCAACGAGCTCTTTCTTAATCAGCGGCAGAGCTTCGCTCAAACGCGAAGGATTCATGTGTGCCGAGACTGAGAAAAACCCACGATCTTTCGGAGCAAAACATCCCGCGCCAATTGACGTCACGCTATCGGAATCAATTCGAAGCGTCCGGACGAGGCGACTTGCGTCGCCTTGGCCGAAAATGGTGGACAGCGTTTCAAGCGCGGCAATGTCTTTGTGTTTTGCGCTTGGAATCGGCCATGCCAAGAACAACTGCAATTCTTGCACGTCGGTTTTTTCAACGATGACTTGCGTTTTCGGTTTTTTCACGACCGGCTCGGGCTTTCGCTTAACTGTGCGAACGCGCGAACCCGGCAGTGCGGAATATCTAGCAGAAACTCTTTTTTTCATATCGGCCGAATCGAAATCGCCGCCGATCACAAGCACCATGTTTTTCGCCGAGTAACGTTCTTTGAAATAACGACGCAAAACTTTTGTCGATACTCCCGATACCACTTCGGGTCGGCCAATCACAGGCAAGCGGTAGGGATGCTTCGCGTACAGGGACGAGAACAAAAGGCGACTGCCCTTGCGCGACGGACTGTCATTCGTGCGTTTGATTTCTTCCAAAACGACTTCGCGCTCG
>JAYSST010000038.1:0-5284 GCA_043720435.1 Bdellovibrionales bacterium | reverse complement strand
TGCTGATCGAAGGTGGATTCAAACGAGTCCGCAGTCTTCTGATGGAGCAGGTCGAGAGAGTTTGCGAAACAAGATCGTGGTGTGTGCTCTCGGGTTACACCGGCACAGGTAAAACCGAAGTCCTGCGCGCGGAATCGTCGCGGTCTTCGCCATCGCTCGCATTTTTAGATCTCGAAAAGACTGCGAAACATCGCGGCTCAAGTTTCGGAACGTGGACAGAACCGCAACCAGCTCCCGTAACGTTCGAGAATCAACTCGGTCTCGAAGCGAGCCGCCTGTTGAATGAAACGACCATCGAAGAACACATCTGGATCGAAGATGAATCTCGATCGATCGGGAAACGCGTGTTGCCGCTAAAACTGTTCAATGTCCTAGCGGAATCGAAAGTATGGATCATGGAGCGTCCGCGCATTGATCGTGCGGTACGCCTGACGACCGAATACCTGAGTGAGAATTACGGACTTTCAGATGGTGTCGTTCCCACCAAAGAACTCGTGACGCGGGTTCGCCAAGACATCAGTCGAGCCGTTCTCAATATTGAACGACGACTTGGCGGCAGCGAAACAAAAAACATTCTTGGGATGACCGATGAAGCCATGCGGTCGTTTAGCCACACCGGAGCATTTTCCGATCACTGGCCATGGGTCGAGCGAATCCTCGAGACCTACTACGATCCTCTTTATGAAAATCACCTAGGCCAAATCGGGGAACGAGTTATCGGCCGAGGGCCAGAAGAGAGTTTCCGCGCTTTTGTCCTCCGCTAAATCAACCGATTCATTTGGTGATGAGCGCTATAAAACTTCAAGAGCATTTCTCAAGCGATTCCATCCGCGTTTTCGAACCGGGTGACATCATTTTTTCACAAGGCGACGACAGCCGCGAGATGTTTGTGATCCTCGAAGGACAAGTCGAAGTCGTAAAACCGAATCCACGTGGCGGCGAAGTCAAACTCGCTTCAATTGAACGCGGGGAATTCCTAGGCGAAATGTCTTTGCTCGAATCACTTCCACGAAGTGCGACAGCTCGTGCAGTGAACAATGTGAAGCTTCTTGCTATTCAACCCGGTGGATTTCTCTTAAAAATCAGACGAGACCCCACGTTCGCTTTTGAAATTATGCAATCTCTGTCACGTCGAATTCGAGTGACAAACGAAGCGCTGATGAAAGCGATGAGCCGAGGCGAAACTTCCGTCGAATCGTTGCGGAACATTATTCAAGGCTCAGAATTCGACAATCACAATCCGTCGACGCCAACCAATGGCACTCATGACGCGGATAAAAAGTCGTGATCACTGACATCACAGCCCGAAAACTGCTCGTCATCTCGGACTTGCATTTGGGCAATCCATTTTCTGCTGCAAAACGTCCCACCGTCGAATTTTTGAATTGGGCCGCAGCAAATGGTTACGATGTTGCTATCAACGGCGACGGATTTGAGATCGCGCAAGTTTCGTTCACTCGAATCGCGAAAGATGTTCCCGAAGTTTTTCACGCGCTGAAAAGCTTCACATCACAAGGACGCAGCCTTTATTACGTCATTGGAAATCACGACATCGTGCTCGAAAACTTTTTGAACGACTGGGGCGGCTTTAAAATGGCGCCCTTCCTAAACGTAAAATCCGGCGACAAACGCATTCGCATCGAGCACGGTCACCTCTATGATCCGTCCTTCGTGAATAACCCAGCACTCTACGAGTTTCTAACTTGGGCCGCTGGTCTCGCATTGCAAGTTCATCCGGGCCTCTACAAATTCTGGATCGCGTTTGAAAAATTCAAATCGCGTTGGTTATGGGGACAAAAAGATATCAAAACGCTCGCAGCTGCGATTGAAGGCGCGCCGTTGACACGAATTCCTGGCGAACACCCAGCGTTTCGTGACGCCGCCCTAGAACTCAGCGAACGAGGTTTTGATTCAATCGTCTTTGGCCATACACATCATGCAGGTGAAGTCGTACTTGAAACCGGCGCACGGTACTACAACAGTGGCAGTTGGTTGATCGGTACACCATTCATCTCGATCGATCACGGCCGCGTTTCGGTCGAGAAATGGTCGCGCAACTGGAAACCACACGAACTTCCTCTGTGCATTCCCGACATCAGCAAAACAACGTCGCCTGGCGGCGCGGCCTAATCCTAAAACGATACGTTTAACTCTAAAGCACTTTCCGTAACTTGACGATATTATCGGGGCAGGACCCGCTTAAAATTGAAAAGGCGCTGTACGCAAGTTGCATCTCTATACTTTGTGAGTCGGGGGTGCCTATGAAAGCTTTAGGATATTTACTCTTACTTTTTGCCATTAGTCTTCAGACCGCGTGTTCGCGGGTCGAATTCGAAAACGCAGCTAATGGTCAGCAGAAAGTCAGCGGCAACATCACTGACACAGACGGGGACGGCATCACTGACGGTCAGGACCCTGACGACGATAACGACGGCCTTCCTGATAAACAGGACCCGGATGACGACGGCGACGGCATCATCGACGAAGATGACGAAGATGGTTCCTCTTCCGATGACGGATCTTCAGACGATGATGGATCTAGCGATGACGTCTCTGATGATGATGACGCCTCCTCTGACGACGATTCGTCAGATGACTCAAACTCAGCTGATTGATTATCTGATTGATTATCTGGGCTGATCGGCTTCACTGCCGACCGGCCTCTTCCGAAGAGTCCTACATGGCGACTCTGCGATTTGTTTGGAATTCCAATCTCTTCGTTAAACGGGTGTTGGTTGCAATGGTGTTCTGCAGCCTTGCGATCCTTTTTGCCGACATCCTTTTGAACCACTACAGGGTCGTTAAGATTGGTGCCGTCCGCAGATTCTTCAACATCACCCGTGAAGACGGAATTGCCAACTTCTACTCCAGTCTTTTATTGGTAGCGAACGGGGTCACCCTGCTGCTGGTTTACTGGTTTAACAAGGTGGCACGAATCCCCAAAGCCGTGAATTACGGTTGGCTTTTGTTAGCTCTCTTTTTCGCATTCATGGGTTTTGATGACGCCACAAAATTTCACGAGCGCGTGGGCACGACCGCGAAAATCATCTTTTCTAGCGAAAGCCGCAGCGTGATTGCCGACACCACTTCCGATGTTTCTGACGAGACCGACGATCAATCGGTGTTTGAGAGATTCGAGGGCTATTCGTGGCAGATTGTGTTCGGTCCATTTTTCGCGGCCATGGGGTTCTTCATTCTGATTTTCTTGTGGCGCAACCTCACCCACACGCACTCCAGAATTCTTTTTATTTCAGCACTCGCGTTTTATGTCATGGCCGTGGGCTTTGATTATGTCGAAGGCTTCGGCACCGAGCCATATGACGGAATAGCGGACTTCATAAATATCAATTCCAAGCAAGTCGTCCACTTGGCCAAGGCGATTGAAGAAACCTTCGAAAACTTTGGGCATACCTTTTTCCTCGTATGCTTTCTGAATCATTTCTTAAATCAGCTGAAGGCTGCCAAAGTCGTCGAGCTAAGGGCCGAATAGCGAACGCCGATTTTTTGCGGCCGACTTGAGGTAAGCACTTTTTGAACCTCGTCCGCAAACATGCAAAGTCGTCGCCTGGCCGGCCGAAACTAATCCCAGTCTTTGCGATCAACTTTACGATTTTGTTTTTTCTCGCCGTGAGCCGATTTGTCGTTCATGCGACGTCGCTTTGAACCTTTTGTCGGCTTCGTTTTGATGCGCGGTTTTGGTTTCTCCCAAACGCTATCGACCCAGTCTTCGATTTTGGAAACGGCGTCTTCAATGTTTCGTTCTCGGTCGCGTTCGCGTTCGCTGGTCACGTACACGCGTCCGTCTGCATCGAGACGGTTCTTGTAGCGCGATAAGAAACGGCCCAATACTTCACGCGGAACAGAAGGCGAAGACGCGATATCCCAGCGAACTTCTGCCTTCGAGTTTACCTTGTTCACGTTCTGTCCGCCCGCACCAGAACTGCGCGAAAACGCCAGCTCGATTTCATTGCGGGGAACGCGGAATTTGCCCATTACACTTGCACCGTCGTCATTAACCCTCGGCCCATTTTCCCGAAACAAATCTCGACAGGACTTCTGAAAGTGAGAGAACTCCCTGCCCGCTTCCACCCTGCTCGCACCATGCGCCCGATGGGCCGTCTTTCCATGCGTAGATATCAAGATGCGCCCACGGCAACGGTTTTCCGTCGGCGCGCTTCGCGAAAAATTCTAAAAAGAGAGCTGCGGTAATTGCGCCGCCAAAACCATCACCAGCGTTCACAAAATCTGCGAAGTTCGATTTTAGCATCGACTTATACGGCTGGAACAAAGGCATGCGCCACGAAAGATCGCCGCGTTTAAGCCCCGCATCGAAAATTTCGCGGGCGAGATCGTCGTTGTTGGTGAACAGACCTGCGATTTCACCACCGAGTCCAACTTTGATGGCACCCGTCAATGTCGCAAGATCAATCATGCAGGCAGGTGCATCGTCATCTTTCTGGCTGACGGCAACATTCATCGCATCGGCCAAAACCAATCTTCCTTCTGCGTCGGTGTTGTGAATTTCAATCGCCAAACCGTTACGCGCTTTGATGATATCGCCGGGACGGAATGAGTTCGCAGAAATCGCGTTTTCCGCTAATGCCAAGTACGAATCGAGCGCGAGCGGTAAACCTGCATTGGCAGCCCACCAAGTAAGAGCTAAAACGGCCGCCGACCCGCCCATATCTTTTTTCATCAAACGCATCCCAGAACTTGGTTTGATATCAAGGCCGCCGGAATCGAAGGTAACACCTTTACCGACGAGCGCGATCGGACGCTTCTCTGCGCCGCGGTCTTTTGGCCGATACGAAATGTGCACGAGGCGCGGCGGCGCCGCAGCTGCAAGTCCAACCGCCAAAAGTAAATTCATGTTTTCAGTTTTCAGTCGCCGTTCGTCCCACACATCGACCCGCACATCCGAAAGATCAGCCATTACGACGCGGGCCAGATCGGCGTACACCGTCGGTGTTAAAGTTCCGCCGGGAAGATTCGTCAAATGTCGGGCGAGGTTCACGGCGACACCGAGCCGCGAAGTATCGGCGATCATCGCCTTTAGTTCTTTCGCATCTTCGATAACAGGCGGCGGAAGCAGCACAACAGCGGGCCTTTTTGCAGATGGGCGATAACCGCGGACTTCCGTGAATGAATAATTCGCGATCTCGAGGCCGACCAAGAAACCCTGAAGTTCTTCACGCGTGCTTTGCGAAAAATCGAGAACGAGTTTTTCAACTTTCCCGGTTCGTGCGGCTTGCAAAATAGGTCCCGAAGCGTCGCGTGCTCTCGC
>JAYSST010000037.1:0-5289 GCA_043720435.1 Bdellovibrionales bacterium | reverse complement strand
CTGTCTCAACGATTTCTCGAGTCGATTGATCAAGAAGCCGATGATCAAATGCTTTCAGACGGATGCGAATCTTCTGACTTTGCATGATCTAAATACCTTTCAAAAATACTCGAACGTTAAAGAGAAAAGGTTCCCGCCCCTGGGGAGTTTCCACGCGTTCCCTGCCCGAAAAACGCGTTTGGCGATTTCTCGTTTGGCAGGTCGTCGTTTCCGTCTTCCCAAGATTTCGACTCTTGTTGGTTTTTCGTTCTTCCGGTTTCGGCCATCATGGAGCGTTAGTTCTAAGAACTATTCCACTGGCATCACTCGAAAATCCGCTATCCCTTCAGAATCGCGCAGTTTTTAGACGTCATCGTAGAGACTTTCATCTCTGCGAAACGGTCAAAAACCGCGTTCGCCCGCATGTTGGGCTGGTCAAGGCGCCGAGTATTGCGTTCCGGCGCGAGCCTTGTCAAAAGATTTAAAGAATATTTTGCGACGATGGAGTATCGGACAATCGATCAATTCCGACATTTACCCTCGAGCACCAGGAGCCTAATCTCGACTTCGGCGTTACGTCTCGCCTGCGAAACCAAGAGATAACCTTGATCGGTCGCCCTGGTTACCAGTTCTGAGACGTTCGAGGGGAATGAAGTGCCCTCGTAAGGTCGCCTACTAGAAGCTTCGAATTTCGCGTGAAGCCATCCGTCGATGAAGACCTCGGCTTGGTAATTCCCTTCGGGCACCCCGTCGCGGCGCCGCAAGAGATGAGCGTTGTCCAGGAGTACACACTTAGGCAGTAGCTTCGCCTCGGCTTTCGCGGCCGGTCGATCGGCGGCAAAGACCGATGGTGAAATCGTTAACAAAAGTAAAAACATCGCAACTTTTTTCATTTGGGATCCTTGAGCCGCTAATAGGCGGTTCTTGGGGGTTAATCGACGGGCGTATGCCGGTGATATGCAAGTCCGGCACCGAAATTTAAATGCGACCAAGTTTCTGCAGAATCTCGTTCGCTACCTTCGGTGGAGTGGTAGCGAACTGTTTGAACTCCATTGAGAAAGTGCCGCGTCCTTGGGTCATCGAACGCAAATCTGTCGCGTATCCGAACATCGCGGCCAAAGGCGCCTCCGCGTCGACAACTTGGCGACCCGTTTTCGCCGTCATTGACAGAACTTTTCCACGTCGTGAATTAAGATCGCCGATGACCCCGCCCATAAACTCATCCGGAGTTGTCACTTCAACTTTGAAAACAGGTTCGAGCAACACAGGCTCGGCCTTGCGGGCGGCTTCGCGAAACGCATTAGCGCCGGCAACCTTGTAGGCCATGTCTGAAGCCGTTTCTTGATTGTATTCTGCGGCGACGAGAGCAACTTCGAGATCCGTTGTCAGGAAACCTGCAAGCACACCGTTTTCCAGCGATTCACGAATCCCCTGTTCGATCGGATCAACCATTGCCTTTGGCAATGCGCTTCCCACGATTCGATTCGTGAACGTGAAGCCAGAGCCCATAGCTCCGGGTTTTACTTCCACCATTGCGTGACCGAACTGAGCCTCGCTAGCGATAATCCGCTCGACCCGCGATTCACCACGCGCCGATTTCGAAATCGTTTCGCGATAACTGACTTGCGGCTTACCGACGTTCGCTTGAATTTTGTATTCGCGCAAAAGCCGATCGACCAGAATTTCCAAGTGGAGCTCGCCCATGCCAGACAAAAGCGTCTGGCCAGTGTCGGGATCAATGCGCAGGTGGCACGACGGATCTTCGCGCTCGAGGCGCTGAAGCCCCGCCATCATTTTCTCTTGATCCGCTTGTGACTTAGCTTCGATCGCGACTGCAATAACAGGTTCTGGCAATTGAATCGTTTCAAGCACAACCGGATGCGAAACATGACAAAGCGTATCGCCTGTCGCCGCGAATTTCAGCCCAACGACGGCGCCGATATCTCCGGCGCGTAATTCCTGAATTTCTTCACGTGAGTTTGCGTGCATTCTCACGAGACGCTGGATGCGTTCTTTTTTCTGTTCGCGCGGATTGAAAACTTGATCGCCGACTTTCAAGATGCCGGAGTAAACGCGAACGTACGTCAGTGCGCCTGCGAACGGATCGCTCGCGATTTTAAAAGACAGCGCCGCGAGGTTCGCCTCCCAATCTGTTGGGCATTCGATCTCGCGATCTTCCTTGGCCGGATCTTTTCCGAACATCGGTGGAACATCGAGCGGACTTGGCAGATATCGAAGAACGGCATCGAGAAGAGGCTGAACGCCTTTTTTCTTAAAGGCGGCTCCGCAAAGTACCGGAAAGAACTTCATCGTGATCGTGCCCCGCCGAAGCGCCGAGATAATTTCAACTTCCGATATTTCTTCGCCCATCAGGTATTTGTCGGCGAGCTTGTCGTCGATCTCGGTCACTTTATCGAGAAGTTTTTCGCGGTACACGCGAGCTTCGTCAAGTAGGTCGCCGGGAATGTCGCCAACTTCCATTTCGTCGCCGGTCGCGTTCTTCGAATCTTTCCAGGTGATGGCTTTCATCTTGATAAGATCGATAACGCCTTGAAATCGATCTTCGGCTCCGATGGGCAACTGAATGCAAACCGGATTTGCTTCGAGCTTTTCAATTAGCGTGTCGACACTGCCATGAAAATTGGCACCGACGCGATCCATCTTGTTGATAAAGCAAATACGCGGAACTTTGTATCGGTCCGCTTGTCGCCATACGGTTTCAGACTGCGGCTCGACACCGTTAACGCCGTCGAATACTGCGACGGCGCCGTCGAGGACTCGCAGCGAACGCTCAACCTCAATCGTGAAGTCGACGTGCCCGGGTGTATCGATGATATTGATTCGATAGTTCTTCCAAGCACAGCTAGTCGCTGCAGACGTGATCGTGATGCCGCGTTCTTGCTCTTGCTCCATCCAATCCATAACCGTGTCGCCATCATGGACTTCGCCCATACGATGAGATTTGCCGGTGTAGAAGAGAATGCGTTCTGTTGTTGTCGTCTTGCCGGCATCAATGTGGGCCATGATCCCGATGTTGCGCATCAGCCGCAGGGATTCGATCCCCTGAAATTTCAATGGGTCTATGACGAGCGGGTCGAACGGAGCAGGAGTGCCGCTTTTGGTATTATTAGTCTTCGTACTATCATCGTCGCCCATCGCACTGATTTACTCTGAGTAATGCAGATCGATCAAAATAAATCGAATGCGGTCTTGGACTTTTTAACCAGTTCGAGGCGGCTTCAGATGGGACGCAGTCGCTTTATACTCGGCGCCGTTGTTCAACGGCAACAACAAGAGGCATCAACATAAGCAGCAAAGTGATTAGCCGCGCGAATCCAGTTCCGCCTGGTCCACCTGACCCTGGTGGCTTCGAGGAATCAGAAATCATCGCGCAACCAAAGCCCGGTTTTTTGAAATCGCTATTGGCCGAGAGCGTGCTTGGTCCGCCTGCTGGCGGTGTCGCCACTGGGTTGGAAGCGCTGATCCGGACATCATAACATTGAACATAAAATTCGCCCGGCTGCTCGTCCATCTGCTGAAGAACGCGGATCATGCACGTATCGCAAGGAGTGTTGGGAACAACGATGGGAATCGGTGTCGTACCGCGAACCAGCGGATCCTCAACTCTCGCAAGTTGATTGGCCGGCGTCCAAAAATTTTGTGCGGCATCTTGTCTGAACTGAACAAAAAAGCGACCGGGATGATTGATGGTTTCTTGCACTGTAAAAGTAAAATTCTGACCGGGTCGAAGCTGGAGGCGAGTTGCCATCGGAGTCATGTAGGTCGAGCACGGGCTCGGGCTATCCGCGACAGTCGGATTCGCCATGTTGTTTTGAATAAATTTGGCGTCATCCCTGCCCGCCATGCGATTCGCTGGCGTAACGAGAATATGAGCCTCCGCACCACTTGCGAAAAGCACACTTGCAGCCGTCAGAAACAGCGAAAGAAATTTCACGTTCGAATTGTGTCGGTTCATTGAAGGTCTCCAGAGCAAGCTGCAATTGTCGACTTCACGGCATCGGCAAATGTCGAGCGAAGCGCAAATGCTTCAGCGGATGGTTGCCCCGGTTCGCCTAACCAGCAGGTGTATTCTTCGCGATTGTACTCTCCACCTGGAGCTGAGGATTGCTCGCCACAACCCGCGCAAGCTGCTAGCGCATCACGTGTGTTGTAGCTGTGGGTTTGAACATCGAGGCAAGTTCCATCGAGACAAATCGACTCGTTTCCACTGAGGTCTTGCACTTCGGGGGAATACACTTTGCGAAAACACCGCAAGTTTTCGACACGACACTCGGGCGAGGCTGCCACTTTCTGCGAAGTGATGGCTCGTTCGTCTTCGGCCGCTACAGGTGTTTCCATCGCGCGAACTAGATGATCGACTTCTTCAGTTTCTGCGGGCTTACTGGAACCAGGGTTTTGCGCACAGTTTTGATAGGAACCAATCAATGCCGCCAAAGCCACAGCAATGCCAAGTCCAGTCCACTTTGACCGCATAAATCACCCCGCCACTCATAATTCTACATTTGAGCCACGAAAGCTGTCGCCTACATTGTTCAGATCTGTCCTACTTTGATACAGGTTTTATGCAGTCTTGATTTTGCCTAGCACAGGCTCGCGCTGGACCGCTCGAGGACCCTACTAAGGTCGGCTCCCGCTGAAGTAAAATGCGTCGATCTGTAAGACCGTTTTCGCGTTCCGCGACAAAAACAAAAGGCCCATTCTTTCGAATGAGCCTTCAGCGGGATCCAAAAATGGACCTGCAGACGTGCAGGTCCCAGAAACGCCAGAGGCTGATTTTGTCGCCCGCTACGCTTCTGCGAGCCGAAGCTCGCAGAAGCGACAAAATCTTACCAATTGTAGTGCGAGAAAGCTTTGTTTGCTTCTGCCATACGGTGAACGTCTTCTTTTTTCTTAATCGCGTTACCACGGTTGTTGTAAGCATCGATGAGCTCGCCAGCGAGGCGCTTGCCCATGTCTTTTTCACCGCGCTCACGTGAGTAGTCGATCAACCATTTCATAGCGAGAGCTACGCGGCGTGATGGACGTACATCGACAGGAACTTGGTAAGTAGCTCCACCAACTCGGCGAGACCTGACTTCGATCTGCGGTTTAGCGTTCTCGAGTGCTTTACGGAAAACCGTGAGCGGCTCTTCTTCAGTGATTTTAGTTTTGAGTTCGTCCAAAGCTCCGTAGAAAATGGCTTGTGCGGTAGATTTTTTTCCACCGTACATCATTTTATTTACGAACTTCGTAATAACGATATCGCTATAGATTGGATCCGGGAGGATCTCTCTTTTATGTACTCGACGA
>JAYSST010000036.1:0-5293 GCA_043720435.1 Bdellovibrionales bacterium | reverse complement strand
TGGTGGAACTGGTAGACACGCGTGGTTCAGGTCCACGTTCCGTAAGGTAGTGCAGGTTCAAATCCTGTCCCGGGTACCAAATGTACATTCTTACTTTTGCGCAAATTTTGCGAACGGGTATCATTTGATTCCAAGACGCATAGTCGGCGGTGCGCACCTTAAATTTTAGGATGGCCCCGCCATCGCGAGCAGAAAACCGAAGTATGGCCGCGAGTTTTCGCTCAATACCAAGAGGTTTCAAGGCGGTTCACATCTCGTGTTGATCGATCATTTCTTAGAGAAAAGGTCGATTTGCGAAGTGCCGACCGGACCGAATCTCGGTCCTCGTCCTGAGGTTTGCGATTGATCCAATCAAGAACTTGAGAAACAGAATTTTGGAACAATAACTTGTCCTCAACCAAAGGAATGATGGTGTGGGAACACCCGATCAGTGAACGTAAAGTTGAAAAATCATAGTTTTCTGCGAGCCGGGACACGCCGGCCTCGACTGGGTTTCGATAGACGTATTTGTATGCATGGCTGAAATAGCGTGCCGTCTGGATTTCGGACCGAAAACATCGACCACCATAAACGTGGTTGATACGGTTGCCAGCGCGACCGATACATCGACTAGTTTCGCGCATAAAATAGGTCATGGCCTCAGAAAAGTTTGCTTCGGGAAATTCAGCAATAAGATGCCAGTGATTGTTCATCAAAACGAAGCTGTGTATCCGCACCCCGAACGCATGATGCAAAAAGAAAAGGTACCGCGAGGATATCGCCCACACTTCTTCTATCGGAATAGCGAACCAGTCGCGCCCATTCGAACGCGCGGCAACGTGGTAGGGAGATTCGGGATTTACATTGAATCTTACTCTCGCCATTAGGCTCGACTTAGCAATGTCGATGCGAAGCCCCAGGGTCTAAGTTGCCGTGGTTTTCCCTCAGTCGGCTATGAGCGTTCCGAATACCGTTTTTAAATTGCAGGTGAGAGTCGCACAACGTCGAATTCTGCAGCAGTAACTGCAGCTGCGACCGCGCGAAAGGAACCAGTCTAGAGTTCTGATCTACCTCTAGAGCTGTTCGCGGAAGCGTCGGTCGCGCACAAAACGGTCAAAAAAAGTGGCGGCGGCCTCTTGCGCTTCGCTGTTTGAGAGGCCGTGCTCGACCGCGATGACAGCTGCAATTTCGTCGATTGAGCGCGTTCCGTCGGCAAGCGACAGCACCAATGCCATTACACCAAGCGATGTCGCCCGTTCTTGAAATTCTGGATAGTTCGGAATCTTCATTTTGGAATCTCGAAGCCATTCCACCCGATCGTCGATGTGCGGTTTCGCTGGAGCGGGCGACTGCGACCGTCGCCAAGCAAACTGCGTCACTGTTTCAAATCTACGATGCAAGTCGAACTCGGATTGCAAATATGGAATTTCCATTCGCGTAACCTCATTCGTGGCCGGACTTGAAAAGTCCCACCCAAAGCGGCCAGCAACTTCTCGCGCTTCCTCGACACTCAAATTTTCAGACTGATTTCGAAAATCAAAATTGAATGAACCGGTATTTAACCAAACACCGCTCGGCTTCACCACGCCGGCGATCGACGAACAAAGATCGGAAAAACGTCGGGGAAGAATATCCACGAGCCACGGTGTGATGCAGAGGTCGACACTCGCGTTCAAAAACGGAAGTGCGTAAACATCGCCGAAGACGAAGTGCAAATTCGTTCGAGGACCACGCGGACATTTTAATTCCACCTCTCGACCGGGGTTCGCTGGATCCTTCGGGCTGGTGGCGGTTTCAACACCGCGAATAGTCGCGCCAGAATTTAATCGCGCGGCGGCAAGCAATAAAACCGGATTCAAATCGAAGGCGATAACTGTGGAATCCGGGAACGCTTCAGCCCAATCGTAGGCAAAACGTGATCCACCCGAACCGAGAATAAGAACTGTACCCGTTTTCGCCGCGAGATCTCCGCCTGACTTCTCAAAGTGAGAACGAGCGGCGTTGAAGTTCGCCAAGTTTTCGTTATCAAATCGCGGACTCCAGTCACGAATGAGATTGGGAAAATATCCTAAAAGTCCCTGGCGAAGCGGAAGACGGTATCCGAATGCCTGCTGTTTTTCCACTGAGAGTTTCGACTGAGGCTTGAGTGGATCAAGCGTGCGCTTCAGCATTTCAAGATGCTTAATTTTCAGTGCGCGCGTCTCCTCGAGTCGAGAGCGAGTCAAGTCTGAAGTCGATTCGCCGATTCGAATTTTCAAGTCTTCAATTTCTGCTTTTAGATGACCAAGTAAAAGCGCAGCGCGCTCTTTCCAAGCTACAAGTGTGGCCTTCGAATCTGGAAACAACCACGGGAGACCGCCAACGTTTGGATACTCGAGACCGCGCGGCGAGACCCAGCCTTTTGCGCCTTCTTCTAAAACTTCGGAGTGAACCGGACACGCCAAGGGCAAACTCAAAGAGCACTTTCCATATTTATTTTCGCCTCCGCCGCTCTGTGACCTCGACAATATTCGACCACTTCTGAAGCAATGTCGCCGATAAAATTCAGGCAATGAGCTCACTACCCCGCGAAAAAATCGGTGTAAAACTCCGTCTCGTTTCGCAGTTTAACGATCAAATTAATCGGTTTGGTCCAACCTCGAGCTAATTTGCTGCAAATGCTCGCGCAGCGAGATTTTCTCCTCAGCAGTTACGCACTCATTGAATTTTGCCGAACCGACGAGCCCATCTAGGGTCGCCTTGGCTCTTTGCAGGTTTTCTGCATCTGAGCGTTCTGCAAAACAATGAGCGACCCTGCGAATTGAACGGCTCGCACTGGTGAGATCTGGACAACGGAGACTCTGCGTCGACTCATACGTCTGTTCGCCAAGTCGGGGATGCTTTAATCCCGAAAGGTCTGCCGGGATACATAGCGGACCGCCGCTGCTCCCATTGCCGCCGCCCCCACTTGTAGAGGCTAAAAATAAAATCGGTCCACACAGTGCTGCAAAAATTAAAGTTGCACCCGCCACTGTCACCACGACATCTGCGACGTAGGCCGCACCTGTCGCTGAATAGCTCACTGCGGTTCCGCCCACCACCCTCGCCTGATCAATAATTCGAGTCGAAGTCTCTCGTTCGGGAAGATGTGCGAGCGCATCTTCACAGCGGGATTCATCGAGATCCTTCGCGAATCGTTGTTGTGTGTGGGCGCAACCGACTTGCGCAGCACAGACCGCGGTAACGAAGCTTCTCACCAGCTTTCGTTTCATCACTTCCCCCTATGGGAAGTTTACCAGTCAGCACTGTCGCGACGTTAGCAATCGGGTCGCAAACTGCTCCATACTAGAAACAGGACCCGTTAAATGGATTCGCCGAACCTGATTGCATTCCCAAATGGATCGTCGATCTGCATCTCGTTCATACCCCACGGTTTTTTTTCGAGTGGATAGCGAAAGCGTACCGAGCGGTCTTGAAATTCTTGATAGAGCGACGGTATTTGCTGACGCGAATGTAGCAGCTGCTCTGGTCGCCGATTTTATGCGCGGTCTCGACGTCCTGCGCTTGCCAGAAGTGAATTTCCGCAGGCCCGCGTCGAATCATCAGAAATCCGTGGTCCTGCATTTTAACGACGACTTGAAAATCCAAGAACTTTTCGAAAAATGCGGCGGTTTCATCGAGGTTTCCCGACGGAAGCTGCGGAATTGCCGCGGAAAGTTCGCATTGGTTCATCTCCGTTCTCCTTCGCGCTACCGCGGTGTCAGACTGCCGGGCGCGACGCGTCGACCGACGCGCACGCACAAAATGGAATCAATTTGTCCCCTAAAAACCTTCTGCACGTGCAAGCATGTTCATTCTTCGGGCGTTTATACAGGCATGAATCCTGCGTTGTACAGGCCCGATAGACAATTGTCAGCAGCAATGGCTCCGGGGGGAACGCATGCGATCAAAACAAGCAACCAAACAGAAATACACTCGACTCGTCACGCTGACGGTTTCAGTCACGGCGCTGGCCGCAACCGCGCTTCTTGCGAGCGGGTGCACTTCGAACAATTCTGGAGTCGCGCAGCCCTTTAGTTTCACGCAAGACGTGTCGGCCATTTTCAGCACGCGGCCATCGGCAACGACCCACGCTTTCTTTTTGGTGAAACTCAAGCGTGCACCGCTGATGACGTCGCTCACGCAAAAAGACGGACTCTCGGTCGTCGATGCGAAAGAATTGAAATCGATCACGGATGAACAAAACGAGTTGTTGGTAAAAATTCAGGCGCTCTCGACTGACATCAAAGTGGTTTACCGCTACCGGATGGTTTTAAACGGCCTTGCGATCGTCGCACCAACTGCGCTTGTTGAAAAAATCGGAGCACTCGGTGGTGTCGCACATATCGAAGCCGCAGGAAATTTCGAACGTCCCGTTCTTCCACAAGAGGACGCGCCGGCGGCGGGCGTGCTTGCGTCGACGATCAAGGCACGTAACTCGGTAAAATTCATCGGCGCTGAAGATGCACATGCGCGCGGTGTTCGTGGCCAAGGAATGAAAGTCGGCATCATCGACACTGGCGTCGATTACACTCACGCAATGTTTGGTGGAGCAGGAACCGAAGCTGCGTTCAAAGCAGTGAAGCCTGATCAGCCAGACGCGGGATTTCCAAACGCGAAAGTCGTCGGTGGAGTCGACCTCGTCGGGACCACGTACAACTCGGCAGCTGTCGACTTCTTAAAGACTGTTCCGCTTCTCGATCAAAACCCCATCGACGAAGCCGGCCACGGAACGCACGTGGCAGGTACGGTTGCGGGTCGTGGTGACGGGACCAATACGTACGACGGCGTTGCGCCCGATGCCACGCTCTATGCACTGAAAGTTTTTGGTAGCGAAGGTTCGACCGGCGACACCGTCGTTATTGCGGCCATGGAGTTTTCTGCCGATCCGAACGGCGACGCGGACTTGACCGATAAACTTGATGTTGTGAACCTCTCGCTTGGTTCTGGCTATGGTAGCGGTCACATTCTTTATAGCGAAGCGATCCGAAATCTTTCGGCAGGCGGCACAACTGTCGTCGCGTCGGGTGGAAACAGCGGCGATACACCTTATATCGTGGGATCTCCGGGCGTGACCGAAGAAGCCATCTCGGTTGCGGCATCGGTTGATGACATGGACCAGAACTGGAAATTTCGAGCAGCGAAATTCACCACGGTCGATAAGCCAGAAATTTTGGTAGAGGCCATCGAAGGCACCATCGCGAAGCCACTGAAAGACAGTGGCTCGGTGGTCGGTCCACTCGTTTACGCTGGTCTTGCCGCTGAAGACTTTCCTCCCGAGCTTGCGCTGAAAATC
>JAYSST010000035.1:0-5319 GCA_043720435.1 Bdellovibrionales bacterium | reverse complement strand
GGTCGTCTTCGCTTAACGCTCGGCCGGTGAGGCCTCGTGTCATGCGTTCGATCCGCTTCACCACTTCGGGATTCGCCGCATCGATCTGAACTCGGTCGACGATTGTCGGTGAGCCTTCTTCTACAATAATTTTTAGATCGACTTCGGTTTCGTTCGGCGTTTCGAACTCAACTTCGGCGTTCATGCCGCGAAAACCCTTTTTGCGATATTCGCTTTGAAGAACGCGCACCGCTTCGATCAACTCTTTACGTTCGAAGACTTTGCCTTCTTCAATCTGCAAAACAGTCCGAACTTCGCGGCTTGAAAGATTCTTGTTGCCGGTGATGTTGATCCCTTTAACTTTTCTAAGTGCGGTCGCGACTAGCAGTAATTCAGGACCGTCGGCGAGTTGTCGAGACACGACTTCGACGTTCGAATAAAGACCCGTCCTCATCAGGTATCGCACGACTTCATCGACTTCAGAAAGTGTGACCGTTCGTTCGAAGACAAAAGGAAATTTCGCCTGCAGAGTTCGGCCTTGAACGAGGGTCACACCAGTGAACCGCAAAACGTGAGAGCCGGCGGCCTGTCCGACCGACGAAATCAAAACCAAGAGCGAGCACGCTATATTGAGAATCGCCCACAATCGCATCTGACTTACGGTTTGGCGTAGGGACTGGCGGCGTGCGCTCATTGTTTATTTGAACTCAAACTTATACTCAAAGTCGAGGCCCACTCGTTGGTTTCGTCCGGCTTCTACGGTCGTGTCAGAAGTTTCACTGCGGTCGGCGCCAGTCCATGTGACAACGCCCGAGACGCGGTCTGTGACGCGATAGCGCACCTTTGCTTCGGTCTCGGACTTTTTACCGTTCGACTGACTGCCAGTCGCCTCGAGTTTACGATTGATTTTCTTTTTGATGATCACTTTTTGATACGCTTCGTTTGTGTCGTCAAACCCGGTGGACAATTGAACGTCGACCCCTAGCAAATCACCGACCGGCTTCAAGGCTTGGTTTGCGACTCCTGATAAAGCCTGGGCTCCGGCGCCAGTGCCTTGAGATGTGCTGCTGGTCGAAGAAGATAATTTCGAATCGGTCGTGCCGAGAGCAAGCAGCGAATAGAGTTCGCGCTCGGGAAGTGGCGGAACGCTCGACAAAAATATTTCTGGTTTCTTCGGGGTTCCTTGCACCAACAGATTGACGTCGTAGTCGTCGACTCTCGTTCGTGCGTTCACGTTGATGCGGGGATTAATCTCGAGGGGATCGTCGAACGTAAGCACTGCGCTCGAGACTTCGAAAAGATTTTCTCTGAAATTTATTTTAGTTTCTGGCTGGGTTCGAATCTGTCCAATGATCTTGGGTTTTACAGGGTTGCCAGTAACTTGGAGCTTACCGGCCGCGCCGCCTTCTATCATAGAACTTTTCAACTGTATGCCGTTTGAGAAATCGACCCCGAGATCGAGAGTGAGAGGCAGAAACGATTCTTCAACCAGGAATCGTGGCAAGAACTGATCTCGACGAAGTCCGTCGGGGCCGGTGCCGCCTTCGCCCATTTCTTTAGACATCAGGCCTTCGCGTACTATGTAATTTCCCTTCAAAAGGAAAGGAAACCAAGAACCAGTGAACGTAAAGTCCCCAGAACCGGACGTTCGAATTTTCTCTGGTATATTCAACGTAATTTTCTCAAACGTACCGCTGACCGAAACTGGGACTTTGTGTTTCCCTTGAAATTCGAGCCCACCGACAGCCTGAATTTTTCCGCCGGCAAAATCAGACTTCAGTGTATTGATGACGACTTTTTTGTGATTGAAGACAACATCACTTAGAAGATTTTCGAACGCGTGCGGGAATTCTGGAAACTTCAGGTATCCGCGATCTACATAGGCAGAACCAATGATGTCACTGCCCTCCGGACCCAGCTTAAGCGCGACGGCCATCGATAAAAGTCCGCGCAATTCTTCGAAGAATGGCGTGAAGATCGAAAGCAAATTCATATCTATTTTTGTATTTACTTGGATGTCGAGCTTGCGAGCAGGCGCATCTGCGCCCGTTCGGTCGCTGATCTTGACAAAAGTGCCATCGCCCTTGAGCTCGAAGTCGCGAATGGAAATCGCACCGTCTTTTGCACTCGCCTTTAGTTGTCGTTCATTTAAAAGCTCGATGGCGCCACGGCGGAGCGAAAGTTTGTCGACAGTCGCTTGTCCCGTTGAGGCCCAGAAGCCACCCTGTGGCGATTTCAAATCGACCTTCGCTGTAAGACGACCCTCGAAGTCGCGACGCGCGTTCGGACCAGCGAAGGCGGCGAAAACCGGAGCATAGTTCCAATCTTTCGATTCGAACTGAAGAGACATGGGTGCGTCAGTCGTTAATGGCCATACAAAATTCCCTTTGAGCAACTCACCCAAGAAAGTACCTTCGCCTTCGACCGTGCGCGAAAGAAATTTCAGTTTGAACTCGCTGTCAGGCATACTGGTTTCGGCGATCGATGTACGGGTGAGAGTACCTTTCAATTTCGCATCTGGTGCCAGCACGGGGCCGGTCAGCGTCATGTCGAATCCGACGACACCTGAAAGCGCGAACCCTGAATTTGTAATGAAGTTGGTTTCTTCTAATCGTAATCCGCGCCCTTGGACGTCGGTTTCGATCTGACCGTTCGGATGTCCGACGCCATTTAAGAGAATGATCGATTCACCACGCGCTAACGATACGCGCTCGCTTTTCACTTCTCCGGCTTTCGATTTCACATCGAAATGCATTTGGTCAAAGTTTTCTCCGGCGATGGTTCCTTTGAAGAGCGAAGATTTTAAATCATAGGTCATTCGCGAGATGTCCATCGGACCACTTGCTTTTATAGACGCTTGGCCTGTGCCGGTGACGGCAACAGGCATCGTGAACTTCTTAGAAAATACTTTGAAGAGATCGCGGGCGTCGAAAAAGGGGACTTTTAGACTTGTCTCGATCGTCGAACTTTTTCCCGCACTTCCGAAGTCGATAACAACATCTCCACTGTAGCGTGACGTCGTGTAGTAACCTTGCATACCTCTGAAGGCGAGTTTACCTGCTTTGTAACTGACTTGCCCTTTTGGCTGTCCGAGCCAGAAATCCTCCAGCCACAAATCCTGACCTTCCGCTTCCATCGTCAGGCTTGCGGCGCTGGTGTCTCCGGTCGTTGTACCTTTGAGTTTCAGAGAACCAAGAAGTTTGAGATCGCCGAGTGAAGCGAGATCTTGGATCGCAAGTTTCTCTGCCTCGTACTTTATATTGAATCCAGTTTTAAAATAAACTTCGCCGGAACTGCGTCCCAATGAATTGGGAAACGCAATTTCTGCGGTGTAGCCAAACTTCTCGAGATCAAAAGTAAATTCCGCTTTCGAGGTGAAGCTTGGAATGGCGACGATCGATCCTTTGGCCACTCGGCCTCGCTTCAAATCACCTTGGACAATGGCGTTTTGTCCTGAGAAAGATCCGCCGCAACGTAAGATGAAGTTTGGTACGAGCTGCGATTCGCAGGGAAAATCCCCTTGCGCCGACAGCCAAACGGGGATTGGACCGACACCCATGTCGGTAAGGAAGTCATGCAGTTCGATCCCGCCGCTCATGCGTCCGATGCGCATCATCCACGGTGTACGACCTTGCGGAGTCTGCTCGAGACCTTCAGCAATCCTTAACTCTTCGATTTCAACTTTGCCGGCGCGAGTTTGAGCCACAGCTTTCGGCAAGAGTAGTTGTTTGCCGTCCCACGTGCCCTCGGTGTTTACTTGCCCGACTAAAATTCCTTCGACCCGATAGTCCTTCGCCGCAAGTTTAAATCCGGCGGTCCATGGAGAATTCCGATTGAGCTTCGATAAGTTGATTGTCGAATTGATTCGGCCACTCATCGGTGGTGTCGGTCTTGCGTCCTCAAGAGATTTTTGAAGCCAGTCACGTGTCGACTTCACATCGAGGTCAAGTACGGCCTGAAGCTTTCCTTCGTTAAAAACCAAACCTTCGGTATCACCCTTGAGTGTCCCGTCGATAGCGACGAGCGAGGTACCCCGTCGCAATTCTAATTTCGCGATCGCTATTGAAGTCGGCGTCATTTCGAGTTCGATGTCGGGGCTGATTCGCAAAACGCGGCTGCCGGACTTTAGAACAACCGATTCGGCCGTCAGAGTTCCATCCAATTTTGCCCGTGAACGATCAATAGAAAGACTGAGGTCGTTGACTTCAATCGACGTTGAATCCGCTGGGATGTTGATCACGGCTGACACATCACTGAGAAGAATCGAGCCTACCGGAACGCGATCAAGCGCCTTGAAGAGACCTTCAAGTGGTTTCCCGCCGGTTTTTTCAGTGCGTGGAATCGTGACAGTGACTTCGGTACCGCGAATCGCGACCTCATCAAGCGAGACCTCACCGCGAATAATCTGTAGCATCGAGAAATCGGCGCTGACTTCTTGAATGCGTAACGGAGCTAAATTGCCTTCAAAGCTTTTGCTTGGCAAAATGCTCACGTCATTCAAGGTTATTCCCAGCGGGAAAAAACGCATTTCAACTGCACCAGGAAGAATTCGAACCGGAAGATTGTCGCGAGAGAATTCATCGATCGAAACCAGCAGCCATGATTTCACTTTCGGAATTGTTTGCGAGAGAACGGTTCCGATCCCGAAGGCTGCACCTGCGAGCATTAAACTGAAGATGAGGAATTTACGTGAGAAGAACCTCCGCAAGTTGACGCGGGCTTTGCGAAATTTGGATTCCCGTCTTTTCCGTCGTGAGGTTTGGCTCATGGTGCCTCCTCCGACCACTGTTGAAGCAGCGTGTTCGCAGAACGGTACGCAGGCCTCACTCGCGTCAGGCTCTTAATCAGTTCGATGGCCGTTAGGGTATCGCCGAGTCCCCACAGCGCGCGTGCACGAGCGTAGGTAAGTGCGAAAGGCGCCTCAGAATCGCCGGCGTATTTAACTTCGAGACTTTCAACCTCGCCGAGAGCTGCGGCGAACTGACGGCCAAGTATCAACGTCTCGAGCAGTAGCCAATCGATGCGGCTCGACTTTCGCCGCCGGTCGAGTAGTTGAATGCCCTCGTCGTGAAGATCCATAAAAATTAGCATGAGCGCCAAATCATAAAGTTGCGGTTCGTTTGCTTTCTCTGCGAGTTCGCGAACGCGTTTAATGATCGGTTTAGCAGCTTTTTTCATTTCGGGTGAGAGCTGAGCAAACTTTCGTTCCATCTCTGCCTTCGGCGGAGAGTGGGCAAGTGCGTTCTCAACGATTTCTTGCGCTTCACGATAAGCGAACAGATTTTTTTCTCGCGACAGCTCTTTGTCGCTCGGATCGAACGCTTGAATTTCATCGAGCAG